>DAIMZU010000343.1:0-4081 GCA_036733845.1 Ramlibacter sp. | reverse complement strand
ACCGCTGTCCAGAAGATAGCCGAAATACTACCTCTGATCGGCCTGCTTTGTTGCACCTCGCAGCGGGCTCCATTTTGTATCTGACCCGAAAGCGCGAGCAAATGCGGCAAGCATTAATCAGCGTTGTGAAATGCTTTGGACTGCTCACTGATCGCACGAGACGTTCAGCCGATCCGCCACCGTCCTCAGCGCCGACTGCCAGCGACGCCACGCCGTCGTGCGGTCGCAGGCAAAGCGGATCGTGATGTCTCGCCAGCCGTAGCGCTTGGCGCGCATCCACACCAGATGTCGTTGCTCGACCTCCAACCACTGCACCCACTTCATCGTCTCCAGCATCCGGTCGATGGCGTCCGGGGCGGGTGGGAACGGTCGATAGACGTGCTCATCGGCTGCGAACGTCTCCCACTCCTTGCGCACGATGACAGGCCATGTGTTGAAGTAGCCCTGCACACGCACAGGGGGCAGGCGTCGTCCGGTGCTGGCGGCCTCCTCGAAGCGGGCCGCCACATCCTCAATCGTCCACTCAGCCATGACGAGCCCCTCCGTACAAGCGTTCGCCAATGCGACGCACGATCTCTCGCTCGATGAAGTCCAGACGTTCGTCGGACGCGTTGACCACCAGGATGTGCTGATCACGCCAGCCACGTTCCTTGATGGCGTCCAGATCGGTGGCCTGGGGTTGCAGCCGCCCGAGGGGGCAGCGGTACTGCGGTGTGGGAACTTTCACGTCACACCTCCTGGCCGTCGTCGTGATGCTGGATCGCCCAGTGCAGCAGCGCCAGGGCATCGGCCTCGTTGTCGTCGATCGGCGCGTGCCCGCGCGCGGTGACGGAAGCGATCACATCGTCCTTGCCAGCGTTGCCCTTGCCGGTGGCGTGCTTCTTGATCGTGCCGACAGGCACGCCTTGGTAGGGGATCTGGTGGTGCTCGCACCACGCCGTGAGCGTTGCAAGGAAACCGCCGTAGGCGTGGGCAGCATCGGTCGAGACGTGGCGACGCACCTCTTCGAAGTGCAGGCAGTCGATGCCACTGGTGACGGCCTTCAGTTCGGTGAGCCAGCGTTTGAAGCGCAGGAAGCGCATTCCGCCGCCTTCGAAGCGCTGCGGCCGGAAGCTCTCGGAGCCGCTCGTGATGTGGCCGTCACTGCCGCGCAGTGCCCAGCCGGTGGTAGTGCCCAGATCGAGGGCGAGGATGGTCGTGGTCATGGTTTCAGTCCTTTTCTCTCTGGCCCGACGGATCGGACGGGTCTTATCGAAACATCCCATGAGGCGCGCACGCACGCGCACGTGTAGGAGTTACGACGTAGTCCGTCCGATCCGTCAGACGCGGTTGTTTCAGTCATCGGCGTAAGGGGTGTAGGACGGTGCGGGCGGGTACTTGAGGCCCACGCCCTGAAACCCGCGCAGTCCCATACCGTTGCGCCATTTGTCTATGCCACGGGTGAGCAGCAGATCGGCAAAGCGCTTTTGGGAGCCCGTGAATTCCCCGGCAGCCTCAGCCCACAGCTTCCAGTCGTTGAACAGCTCGGCGGTCAATGACTTGGCGTTGGGCTCGCGCACGCAGCGCTCATCGAGCCAGCGGCCCAGGGCGTCCTCGGCTTCGAAATACTCCTCGGTGGCGTCCACCACGCGTTGTGGCGGACTGAGTCGTCCGTGGCGCTGCCAGTCGAGACAACCCTGCACGGCCCAGGCGAGGATGCCGTCACGTTCGGCCAGGAGCTTCTGTTGCAGATTCTTGTCGCGGCGTTCGGGCGGCACGGTGATCGTGAAAGGGATCAGGTGCAGCCTGCGTTTCATCGCCTCGTCGATGTTGCGAATGGCGGGCTTGTGGTTGCCTGCCACGAACAACTTGAACTGCGGGAAGAACTCGAAGAAGTCCTGGCGCATGAAGCGCGCCGAGATCTTGTCGCCACCGGTGAGGTTCTTGAGCTTGGACTCGGCCCAGCGTTTGCCCTGCTCGGTTTCGATGGCCGCCACGAAGCGCGCGCCGCGCAGTCCCGCCATATCGGTCGGGTGCCGGTCGGTGCGCGTTTCCATGAACGTGTCCATCGGCGCGTTGGTCGCGTAATCACCCAGGATGGTGGCTAGCGTGTTGACGAACACCGACTTGCCGTTCGCGCCTGTGCCGTACAGGAAAAACAGCGCGTGCTCTTGCGTCGACCCGGTCAGCGCGTAACCGACCATCCGTTGAAGGTAGGACTGAAGTTCCTGGTCGCCACCCGTGACCTCGTCGATGAACTGCCTCCAGGTCGGGCAGTCGCCACTGGGCGTGGCTGTGGTGATCTTGGTCATCCGGTCGGCGCGCTCGTGCGTGCGCATCCGGCCTGTCTTGAGATCGACCACACCGCCCGGCGTGTTGAGCAGCCACGGATCTGCATCCCATTCGTCGGTGGTGGCCGCGTGCCTGCGATCAGCACGCGCCAGGCGCTCCACACCGCCGACCGTTCCTGCGCTGGCCAATTTGGCGGCGACCTTGGGGTTGACGGCGCGCACAGCCGTTTGGCGACAGACGCTGCGGATCAAGTCCGTGGCCGCCAGCGTGTCCTCGGTGCGCCAGCGTTGCCCGTCCCAAACCAGCCACTTGCCCCAGCCAGCCACGTAGCGCCAGTCGCGGTGGTAGCGGCGCGTGAAGGACAGCGCCAGCGCGTCCTCCGTACCCCAGACGGATTCGTCACTGCTGACCACCGGATCAACGTCATCGGCCACGTCGTGCATCTGAAGGCGCGGCCCGTGGGTGAGGAAGGTGGCGACATCGAAGCCCTGGGCGATGGCGTCGGCCACGTCCCAGCCCTCTGCAGCCTCTTCGGGCGGATAGAGGACGTGGCAGGATTTGGCCCCCGCCGACAAGATGGCCTGTGCCGCCTGCGTGGCGTACTCCCAGCCCGGCTTATCGCGGTCGGGCCAAATCAGAACAGCCTTGCCGGACAGCGGCGACCAGTCGGTCTTATCGACCGGAGCGTTCGCGCCGTGCATCGCTGTGGTGGCCACGATGCCCGCGTCAATCAAGGCCTGCGCGCATTTCTCGCCCTCGACCAGCACCACCTGCGCGGCACTGATCATTCCTGGCTGGTTGTACAACGGCCGTGGATCGGGCGGTGCCATCTTGTGCCGCTTGGCATCCCAAGGGCGGAACTGCTTCCTTTCACCGGGCGGGTCATAGCGGTAGACGACTGCGATCAGCTTGCCGGTGGCGTCGAGATAGTCCCACTTGGCGGTGGCGGGGCCGAGTTCGTCAACCGGCGCGGTTTGCTTTTTGCCTTTGCGCACCGGTGCGGAACGCGCACGACCGAGCAGATCGGCGGCGGCATCGAGCACGCGCGGAAAGTCGCGGGTCACATCGATGCCGAAGTGATTGCCGATCAGCGCGTACACATCGCCGCCGGAGTTGTCGGCACGATCCGTCCATAGACCTGCCTTTTCGCCCTCAAGCACCACCTCAAGGCTGTCGCCAGGGCTACCCAGCACATCACCGATCAGGAACTTGCCCCGGCGCTTCTTGCCTGCCGGGAACAGAGTGAACAGCACCGATTCCAGCCGGGCGAGCAGTTCTGCGCGCAGTTCCTCCCGCTCGGCATCGCTGACGATGCGTGGTTGGTTTCCGGTGGGGACGGCGGTGTCGTTGAAGTCGATCATTCGGCCTCCTCGACGGCGGTATCCGTATCTCCCGCGAAGCGGCTTTGCGCTGCCGCATTGCGTGCCGCCCACGTAGAAAGCTCTGACAGGCGATAGCGCACCAGCCCACCCATCAGGTAGTGGGGAATCCGGTATTTGCTGCGCATCGCGTGATCGGCGAACCAGTAATACGGCAGGCGCAGCGCGGCAGCCGCCTGCTTGGCGTCGATCATCGGTTCGATGCCGGTAGATGAAAGGGTGTTGTCGGTCATGCTTGTGTCCTCCAGCAGCGGTCTTGCCATGCACACATCCGACATTCGAAGTGGGTCGGGTCATGGAAGCCACGTGGCAGTAGTTCGCCTGCTTCCGTGGCTGAGATGACCTTCACCGCACGATCCGACATGCGCTGGGCAAGGGCTGCTTCAAAGGGCACGAGCTCGGTGTAGATCTCCAACGTGTCGGCGTTGAGC
>DAIMZU010000342.1:0-4088 GCA_036733845.1 Ramlibacter sp. | reverse complement strand
CTCATGGCCATCATCACCACCACGACGGCCAGGTCCTGCACGAGTGGTGCCTGCAGGGGCTCGGGATCGCCTGGCGCAGCACCTGGGAAGTCGAGGCGGACATCGGCAGCGGCCGCCTGGTCGAGGTGCTGGCCGACTTTGCGGCCCCGCCGAACGGCATCTTCGCGGTCTTCCCGCAGCGTCGCCACCTGCCCCTGCGCGTGCGCCTGTGGATCGACTTCCTCAAGCACCACTACGGCCGCCCGGCCTACTGGCGCGGGGTCCAGTGACCTGCCCTGGGGGCGGCGGCGGACGTGCCCCGTAAAATCGGTCCATGCTCCTTGCCACACAAGAACTGCTCGGCGCGCTCGCGACCGGGCTGGAACGGCTTTCGCCCGGCGCGGGCGCCAAGGCGGTGTTCGAGTCGCCCAAGGCGGCCGCCCACGGCGACCTGGCCTGCACGGCCGCGATGCAGCTGGCCAAGCCCCTGCGCCAGAACCCCCGCCAGGTGGCCGAAGCCCTGCGGGCGGCGCTGCTCGAGACCGAGGCCTTCGTCCGCTGGGTCGACGCCGTCGAGATCGCCGGCCCGGGCTTCATCAACATCCGGCTGAAGGCCGCCGCCAAGCAGCAGGTCGTGCGCGAGGTGCTCGAGGCGGGCGATGCCTTCGGAAGCCAGCCTGCCCACGGCAAGCGCATGATGGTCGAGTTCGTCTCGGCCAATCCGACCGGGCCGCTGCATGTCGGCCACGGCCGCCAGGCCGCGCTGGGCGACGCCGTGTGCAACCTGTGGGCCAGCCAGGGCTGGTCGGTGCACCGCGAGTTCTACTACAACGACGCGGGGGTGCAGATCGCCACCCTGGCCACCTCCACGCAGCTGCGCATCAAGGGCTTCAAGCCCGGCGATCCGCAATGGCCCGAGTCGGCCTACAACGGCGACTACATCCAGGACATCGCCAACGATTTCCTGGCGCGCAAGACCGTCCGTGCCGACGACCGCGAATACACCGCCTCCGGCAACCCCGACGACCTCGACGGCATCCGCCTGTTCGCGGTGGCGTACCTGCGTCACGAGCAGGACCTGGACCTGCGGGCCTTCGACGTGCGCTTCGACCACTATTTCCTCGAGTCGAGCCTCTACACCAGCGGCCGGGTCGATGCCGCGGTCCAGCGCCTGCGCGATGCCGGCAAGACCTATGAGCACGACGGCGCGCTGTGGCTGCGCTCGACCGAGTACGGTGACGACAAGGACCGCGTCATGCGCAAGGGCGACGGCAGCTACACCTACTTCGTGCCCGACGTGGCCTACCACATCAGCAAGTGGGAGCGCGGCTTCGAGAAAGCCATCAACATCCAGGGCACCGACCACCACGGCACGATCGCGCGCGTGCGCGCCGGGCTGCAGGCGGTGGGGCTCGGCGTGCCCGAGGGCTACCCGGACTACGTGCTGCACACCATGGTCCGTGTCATGCGCGGCGGCCAGGAGGTCAAGATCTCCAAGCGCGCCGGCAGCTACGTCACGCTGCGCGACCTGATCGAATGGACCAGCAAGGACGCGGTCCGCTTCTTCCTGCTCTCGCGCAAGCCGGACACCGAGTACGTCTTCGACGTGGACCTGGCGCTCGCGCAGAACAACGACAACCCGGTCTTCTACGTGCAGTACGCCCATGCGCGCATCTGCTCGGTGCTGGCGTCCTGGGGTGGCGAGCTCGCCACGCTGCGGTCGGCCGACCAGTCCCCCCTCGACAGCCCGGCAGCGCAGGCGCTGATGCTGCAGCTTGCGCGCTACCCGGCCATGCTCACGTCGGCCGCCACCGATTTCGCGCCGCACGACGTCAGCTTCTACCTGCGCGACCTGGCCGCCGCCTACCATTCGTACTACGACAGCGAACGCATCCTCGTGGACGACGAATCCCTGCGCAATGCCCGCCTGGCCCTCGTGGCCGCCTGCGCGCAGGTGTTGCACAATGGCCTGGCAATGCTGGGCGTGAGCGCCCCGCGCAAGATGTGAGAACGGGAATCCAGCGGTGAAGAATCAGCAGCGTGGCAACACCCTCGTCGGGGTCATCATCGGCGTGGTGCTCGGGCTGGCGGCCGCATTGGCCGTCGCGGTGTATGTCACGCGGGTGCCGGTGCCTTTCCTGAACAAGGGCCAGGTCCGCACGCCCGAGCAGGACGCGGCGGAATCCCGCAAGAACCAGAACTGGGATCCGAACGCGCCCCTGTATGGCCGCAATCCGGCGCGACCGCCTGCAGCCAACCCGTCGTCCGGCGGCGCGGTCGAGCCGCAGCCCCCGGCAGTTGCCGGTGGTGTGCCGGGCGCGGTGCCTGCCCCGCCGCCAGCGGTCGCGCCCCAACCGCCGCCGGCCCCTGCGGCAGGCGCGCAGGGCAGCCCGCAGCCCGGCGCCGACCCCATCGGCGACCTGGCCGCCGCACGCGCCAGCGCCCAGGCCGATCCTTTCCTGTACTTCGTGCAGGCGGGTGCCTTCCGCTCGCCCGACGAGGCCGAGGCGCAGCGTGCCAAGCTCTCGCTCATGGGCATGGAAGCCCGCGTGACCGAGCGCGAGCAATCCGGTCGCCAGGTGTTCCGCGTTCGCATCGGTCCTTTCGATCGCCGGGAGGACGCCGATCGGCAGAAGGCACGCCTGGAGGCCGGCGGCATCGAGTCGGCGCTGGTGCGCGTGCAGCGCTGAGCGTCCCCTCCCGCACAATTCATCCGTTCCGAGGAGTCCAGCCGGGTCCCTGAACCGCCGCGATTTTTCTGCCGGGGTGCTCGCCCTGGGTGCCGCATCGCTGGGTGGCGTCGCCCATGCGCAGCGCCTGCCCCGCGAGGGCGCCGACTACAAGGTGCTCGCGCGTCCGGTGGCGACCGAGGCGCCCGCCGGCCGCCTGGAAGTCATCGAGTTCTTCTGGTACAGCTGCCCCCACTGCAACAACTTCGAGCCCATGCTCGATGCCTGGGCCCGGGCACTCCCGGCGGACGTGGTGCTGCGCAAGGTGCCCGTGGGCTTCCGGCCCGATTTCCTGCCGCAGCAGCGGCTTTTCTACACCCTCGAAGCCATGGACCTGCTGCCGCGTCTGCACGCCAAGGTCTACCAGGCCATCCACATGGAGCGCCAGCCGGTCACGCGGGACGACAGCATCCTGGCGTGGATCGAGAAGCAGGACGTCGACCGCGCCCGGTTCCAGGAGACCTACGCATCGCCTTACGTCAGCAGCAAGGTGCGCCAGGCCTTGCAGCTGCAGGAGGCCTACGGGGTCGAGGGAGTGCCTTCCATGGGCATCGCCGGGCGCTGGTACACCGACGGCTCCATGGCCGGCTCCATGCCCCGCGTGCTGCAGGTCACCGACTTCCTGCTGGCCCAGGCCCGCGAAGGCGGCCGGCGCTAGCAGGCCCGGCCTCGCCGGTCAGGCGCAGGGTTGATCGTCGGGCCACACCGGCGGCCGCTGGCGATGCCCCTGCGCGGGCCTTCCCCTCCGGGGAAACCCGCAGCGCAGGGGGCTACAATGCCGTTGCAAGATTCGTGCCTTATGCAACATCCCATCCTGACGCTCACGCTCGCCCTGGCTGCCGCCGTTTCGGCCCCCGCCTCCTGGGCCGAAAAGGCCGACCGCTTCAAGCCGCTGAACGTCGAGGCTGACGCGCTGCGCTATGACGACCTGCGCCAGACCAGCGTCTTCACCGGGAAGGTGGTGGCCACCAAGGGAACCATCGTCCTGCGCGCCGGCCGCGTCGAGGTGCGCCAGGACGCCGAGGGTTACCAGCACGCCATCGCCACCGCAGCGCCAGGCGAACGCGCCTTCTGGCGCCAGAAGCGCGAAGGCCTCGACGAGTACATCGAGGGCGAGGGGGAGACCATCGAGTACGACGGCCGGGCCGACCGCGTCCGATTCGTCTCGCGCGCCGAGCTTCGCCGCTACCGCGGCCAGACGCTCGCCGACGAGACCAGCGGCAGCGTGATCACCTACGACAACACCACCGAGCAGTTCGCCGTCGACGGCGGCGCCGCCGGCGCCCGTCCGGCCAATCCGGGCGGGCGGGTGCGTGCCACCCTGTCGCCTCGCGCCGAGCCGCAGCCTGCCGCCGGGCAGGCCCCCGCCGTGCCCCAGGC
>DAIMZU010000341.1:0-4098 GCA_036733845.1 Ramlibacter sp. | reverse complement strand
CCTGCGCGACGCCCACCGGCAGGGGTTGCGCTGCGTGCGCGTGGTCCACGGCAAGGGCCTGGGCTCTCCCGGCAAGGTCCCGGTCCTCAAGGGAAAGGTGCACAGCTGGCTCGTGCAGAAGGACGAGGTGCTCGCCTTCGTGCAGGCGCGCGGAGACGAGGGCGGCGCGGGCGCCGTGGTGGTTCTGCTGCGGCCCGTGGGCTAGCCCCCTCTCGTCAGGACGCCAGCGCCCGCATCTCCCGGATCAGGTCCGACTTGCCCTCGAAGCCGATGCCCGGCAGCGGCGGCAGTTCGACAAAGCCGTCGCGCACCTGCACCCCGTCGGGGAAGCCGCCATACGGCTGGAACAGGTCGGGATAGCTCTCGTTGCCGCCCAGGCCCAAGCCCGCGGCGATGGCCAGCGACATCTGGTGGCCGCCATGCGGAATGCAGCGGCTGGGCGACCAGCCGTAGTCGCGCAGCATGTCGAGCGTTCGCAGGTATTCCACGAGGCCGTAGCTCAGCGCGCAGTCGAACTGCAGCCAGTCACGGTCCGGCCGCATGCCGCCGTGGCGGATCAGGTTGCGCGCGTCCTGCATGGAAAACAGGTTTTCGCCGGTGGCCATCGGTCCCGCGTACACCTCGCCGAGCCGCGCCTGCAGTTCGTAGTCGAGCGGGTCGCCCGCCTCCTCGTACCAGAACAGCGGGTACTGCGCCAGTGCCCGGGCATAGTCGATGGCGGTGGGCAGGTCGAAGCGGCCGTTCGCGTCCACGGCCAGCTGCTGACCCGGGCCGAGGATTTTCAGGACCGATTCGATGCGCTCGCAGTCTTCGGCCAGGCTCGCTCCGCCGATCTTCATCTTGACGACCGAATAGCCCCGCTCGAGGTAGCTCGTCATCTCGCGCTGCAGTCCCTCGAGGCCCTTGCCGGGATAGTAGTAGCCACCGGCCGCGTAGACAAAGACGCGCGGGTTGGCCTGGCCGTTGCCATGGCGCTCGGCCAGAAGCTGGTAGAGCGGCTTGCCGGCGATCTTCGCGACCGCGTCCCAGACGGCCATGTCGATGGTGCCGACGGCAACCGAACGCTCGCCGTGTCCGCCGGGCTTCTCGTTGATCATCATGCGCGCCCAGATCCTGTGCGGGTCCAGGTTCTCGCCGGTGTCGTCGACGAGGGTCGCCGGATCGGCCTCGAGCAGGCGGGGCAGGAAGCGCTCGCGGATCAGACCACCCTGGCCGTATCGCCCATTGGAGTTGAAGCCATAGCCGATGACCGGCCGCCCCTCGCGGATCACGTCGGTGACCACCGCGACCAGGCTGAGGGTCATTTTTGAGAAATCGATGTAGGCGTTGCGGATGTCCGACCGGATCGGACGCGTGGATTCGAGGATGTTGACGATTTTCATGAGGCAGGGAAAAGGCTCTCGACGCGCGAGCCAGCCATTCTGACAGGAGCGCCCGCCCGGCCCTTCGCCGCTGCCCAGGGCCGCCTACACGGCAGCGGCCTGCTCCGGGGCGACCGGCCGAAGGGCCGGCATGCTGCGCCCGTAGATGCGCCGGATGCGCTCGGGCAAGGGTGGATGCGAGTCGAGCCAGCCGCCGGCCTCGCGCGGGGGCACGACCAGCAGCATGTGCCGGAAGGCAGGGTCCCAGGCGGGATCACGCCAGGCCACCCCGGGGTCCTGCCGCTGCGCAAGCGCCTTGCGCAGGACGCGGCCGAGGCCGTCGCGGCTGCGCGTCCACTGGACGGCACGGGCGTCCGCCAGCAGTTCGCGCTGCCGGGACACTGCGGCCTGCATCGCGCGCCCGGCCCACCAGCCGAAGACGCCCACGCCCATGATGATGCTGCCGAGGACTGCCAGCAGCCCCACGCGGACTTCGCGCAGTTGCGCACCCCATCGCCACAGGAGTTCCAGCCCGCCGACCATGCCGGCCAGTCTCAACTGGAGCGCTGTGTCGCCTTCGCGCAGGTGGCTGAACTCGTGGGCGACCAGGCCTTGCAGTTCCTCGCGGTCGAGGCTGTCGAGTGCGCCCTGGCTCACCATGACCAGGCCGGTGTCATCGATGCCCGCGGCCATGGCGTTGATGGCCTGCATGCGGGGCAGCACCATGACTTTCGGCCGCGGAATGTGGGCAGCGATGCTGAGTTCGTCGACGATGTTGCACAAGGCCTGCTCGCTGGCGCTGCGACGTTCGCGGATGGGCTGTGCCCCCATGCGCTGCGCGAGCCGCTCCAGCCCTTCAGGGCCGCTCAGCTGGCTGGCCTCCAGCCACCAGCCGCCGAGGATGGCCAGCAGGGGCACGCCCAGGTTCACTTCGGTCCACAAGGCCGGCTTGCCGATCGGCCCGGCCACCCGCTCGATCGCCCACCAGGTGATCTCCAGGGCCAGGCAGACCCCCAGCACCGTGGCGGCGGTGGCGAGCAGGAACAGCACGAGCAGCCCGCGCGAACGGCTGCGCGCCGATGCCTGGTGATCGAAGAAACGCATGCGTGGGCAGTGCCAGCCCGCCCCGCTCAGTCGGCGAAGGCGACGCGCGGTGCGGCGCGCTCGGAATCGTCCTGCGTGGATTCGAGCATGGGCAACTGCGGAAAGCCCGACAGGGCGGCGACGATGAGTGCAGGGAACTGGCCGGCGGTGTCGTTGTGAACCATGACCTCGTCGTTGTAGGCCTGGCGGGCGAAGCCGATCCGGTTTTCGGTGGACGTGAGTTCCTCGGCGAGCGAGCGCATGACCTCGTCCGCCTTCAGCTCGGGGTAGGCCTCGGTGACCATCATCAGGCGACCCAGGGCGCCGTCCAGGACACGTTCGGCCTGCATCAGGGCTCGCGCGGCCGGCTCGGCGGAGGGGTGCTGGCGCAGCGCTTCGGCGGCGCCCGCCGCCTGTCCCCGCGCACGGGTGACCGCTTCGAGCGTGGCGGCCTCGTGCTGCAGGTAGCGTTTGGCCGTGGAAACGAGATTGGGGACCAGGTCGTGCCGGCGCTTGAGCTGGACGTCGATCTGCGCGAAGGCGTTGCGCACGCGGTTGCGTCGCTCCACCAGCCGGTTGAAGATGAGGATGTAGGCCAGAACGCCTGCGGCCCCAGCGGCGACCAGCACCAGCAAGGCCCACTGCATCCACGAGAGGTCAGGCATGCCCGGCTCCTGTCGAGTTGGAGCTGGAAGTCTACAGCGATGGGCCGCCACGGCGCCAGCGAAGGCTGACCGGGGCTGACAGATTGCGCCCCGCGGCCCGGATCAGCCGTTGCGGTTTCGCATCCAGTCGGCGGTCTGCATGAACGAGTCGTACAGGCGCTCACGAAGCTGCGGGTCGACGCCCACCTCGGACATGGCCTGGTCCATGCAGGCCACCCACTGATTCCGCTCGCGGATGCCGATCGAGAAAGGCAGGTGGCGCATGCGCAATCGCGGATGACCGTGCCGCTCGATGTAGTGCTGCGGCCCGCCCAGCCAGCCACACAGGAACATGAAGAGCTTCTCGCGGGCGCTGGCCAGGTCGCTGCCATGGGTGGCGCGCAGCGCCGCGTACTGCGGCTCCAGGTCCATCAGGTCGTAGAACCGCTCCACCAGTGCGCGCACCTGCTCCTCGCCGCCGATCCAGTCGAACGGGGTCGGGGCCTCGGGCCTGTCTTCATCTGTCATGGGCGGATTGTCCCGCAGGGCACGATCTGTCGAACTGCCGCAGGTCAAACGCTTGGGATGCGGGACAATGCAGGCTCTTCCACTGGACCCGCATGCGCATCCTCGGCATCGACCCCGGACTGCAGACCACCGGCTTCGGCGTCATCGACGTCGAGGGCCACCACCTGCAATACGTCGCCAGCGGCACCATCCGCACCACCCACCTGCCCCGCGGCGAACTGCCTGCGCGCCTGAAGGTTCTTTTCGACGGCATCGCCGAACTTCGCGGGCGCTACCAGCCCGACTCCGCGGCGGTGGAAATCGTGTTCGTCAATGCCAACCCGCAGTCCACCCTGCTGCTCGGCCAGGCGCGCGGGGCCTGCGTCACTGCCCTGGTGGCCGGCGAACTGCATGTGTCCGAATACACGGCCCTGCAGATGAAGCGCGCGGTGGCGGGCCATGGGCGGGCAGGCAAGGCCGAGGTGCAGGCCATGGTGCAAAGG
>DAIMZU010000340.1:0-4109 GCA_036733845.1 Ramlibacter sp. | reverse complement strand
ATTGAAAGGCGGCGCGCGCAAGCGGCGCGCCCCCCCGTTCTTAACCCTCGTCGCGTTGCGTCGCTGACTGGTCGATGACGGCGTCCACCAGCTGCCCGGGCATGGACGTCAGAGGGACCTCCGGCGCTGTCGCGGGCCGGGTGAAGAGGAGCCGGCCCTCCATCGTTCGGATGAACGTGACGCGCGCCTGCGTGCGTTCATCCTGGGGCTTGCCCATGTCCTTCAGCGTCGGCTCCGGCATGACCCCGAAGAGATTGTCCGCAGCCCACCCGATGAACTTGCGCTGGGACTGGGCCCATTCCGCACGAGGTACTACATCCTTCTTGGCCGCGGGACAGGTCGCGGCGCGAAAACCGTCCACCAATGCGCTACAGGACGCGAGACTCCATCCGGACTTCATGGCGCTCACCAGCAAGTCCGTCAGTGATCGTGCCATGCCATCCTTCTGCAGCTGCGGCGTATACGTGTGGAGAAATCTTGTACATTGAGCCTGCCAGTTGTCGAGGCGAGTCACGCCTTCGATGAACTGGGCGATATGCGCCGGATCCGGGGAGGGCGTCGCGTGCATGAATGCGTCTGCCGCCGCACCCAGGCCTTTGCGAAGGTTCTCGAACACAGGAAAGGCTTCGGCTTCGAACAGTGCGAAGTGGAAGGGTGGGTATTCCAGGAGCACCGCATTCTGGGGCGGATGCTCACGAACCGCCTGCACGTACTTGCCTTCGAAGCCGCTCCATGCGCGGAAGTGGTTGCACAGGATGGCGTGCAATCCACGCGCCACCCATTCGCTGCTTTTCCCCGCCTGGGTGGCGACGGCGAGCAGCGTCTGCGTTGCCAGGCCCATGCGATCGCTCCAGGTGGACGCGATCACCGTCCTTTCGCCAAAGAACCATTGTTCAATCTGGCTGCTCGGGTCGGCCTGTGCAGCCATCAGCGCCTGTCCCAGCGCCGTTCGTGCATGCTCCACTGCAGGAGCCGATTCAAGCTTGCCGTCGCGAGGCCGCAGGACCTTCACGACGCTGGCCTTTCCCGCAGGCGCTAGCGCCCGACCTGAATCCGGCAACCGGCTACCGTGCGGGGGGCGGATGCTTTCAACCTGGCGCTGGCGGGAACTGGCCCGCAGTGATCGGTGGGGGGTTGCCTGCGAGCCACCCGGCGAAGCCGGGTTCAAGACGGCGTAGCCACCCGCCGGAAGTGCCTGGCTGCGCGGGGCGGGGCGCCCGGTGTCTTCCGGGATGGGTGGCGGTCTGGTCGCGAAGGGGCGCTGAATCCGTCGGTTTGTGTCCATGGCTTGCCTTGTGTGCTGCGCCAATCCAATGATTTGGGGCGGCTGAGACGCTTTGTCACAGCACGCGGCATCTGGAGCTGACCGCCGCATGACGGCCTCGGTGTAGAGTAAGCTGACAGCCTCGCGATGAACCGCTCAGGAGACCCCATGTTCCAGCGCATCCTCGTCCCCGTCGACGGCAGCGACGCCTCGTCGCATGCCCTGTCCACCGCCATGTCGCTGGCGCGCCAGTCGGGCGGGCAGCTGCGACTGATCCACGTCATGGAAGACGCCGCCTACCTGGCCGGCTACGACCCCACCGGCGCTGCCGCGGGCGAGCTGTTCAAGGCCGCGCGCGAAGGCGGCGAACGCATCCTGGCTGCGGATCGCGATCGCGTGCAGGCCGAAGGGCTGCCGGTCGACACGGTGTTCGTCGACCAGTTGGGGCACCGCCTCGCACAGTCGGTGGCCGACGCCGCCCGCGACTGGGGCGCCGACCTGGTGGTGGTCGGCACCCATGGGCGCCGCGGCATCAGCCGGCTGATGCTGGGCAGCGGCGCCGAAGAGATCATCCGGCTCGCGCCTGTGCCGGTGCTGGTGGCAAGGCAGCCCGCTACACCGGCGCCCTAGCCCGCCTCGTCACCGCGACGCGAAGAACCCGTCCCACACCAGCTTGCTGCCGGTCAGGAGCATGCCCACGGTGATGAACCGGTAGAAAAGCTTGGGGTCGATCCGCCGCGCCACGCGGACACCAATGAGCACACCCACCGGCGCGAGCGGCAGCAGCATGAGCGAGGTCAGCATGTTGCGGGTGTCGAGCAGCCCCAGCCAGGCATAGGGCACCCATTTGGCGATGTTGATGGTGAAGAAGAACACCGCCATCGTGGCCGCGAAGGTCGTGGGCGGCAGGCGCAGGGGGATGGCATAGGCATTGATCGGTGGGCCGCCGGCATGCGCGATGAAACTGGTGAAGCCGGCGGTGGTGGTCAGGATGCCGCCGACCCAGCGCGGCGGCGGGGGACTGCCGGCGCTTGGCGGAAAGAACACGCGCTGCGCCAGGAACAACAGCGTGAACACACCCACCAGGCCGGCCACTACCTGCGGATCGAGCGATCGAAAGGAGAAGGTGCCGATCAGCGTGCCCAGCAGGCCGAAGGGCAGCAGGAAGCGAATCAAAGGCCAGTCGAAGTGCTTGCGCCAGGCGTGCAGGCCCAGGACGTCCATCACCAGCAGCACGGGCATCAGGATGGCCGCGGCCTGCGGGACCGGCACGGCCAGTGCCATGATGGGCACGGCCAGCGAACCGAACCCGGAACCGAAGCCGCTCTTGCTGATGCCCAGCAGCAGCACGGCGGGGATCGCCACCGCGTAGAAGGCGGGGTCGGAAACGATGGGAAAGGACATTCGCCTGCACTGTACAGCCAGCCTCCCGTGCGTGCCGGAGGCCGTGCTAACCTTTGTCCGATGTTCAATCCTTCGCAGGAAGACGTGCGCCGGTTCTTCTGCGGCGTGCACACCAAGGCGCGTTCCGGTCAACCGCTGGATGCGCTGGAGACGCTGGCCAGCCAATGGCTGCTGGAGCACCCCGAGTACGACCCCGAACTGGCCGACGCGGAGGCTGCCGTCCAGCGCGTCTATGACGGCAGTGACGGACAGACCAACCCCTTCCTTCACCTGGCCATGCACCTGTCGGTCAGCGAGCAGTGTTCCATCGACCAGCCACGCGGTATCCGGCAGGCCGTCGAGCTTCTCGCCGCCCGTCGTAATTCGCTGCACGACGCGCACCACGAGGCCATGGAATGCCTGGGGCAGATGCTCTGGGAGAGCCAGCGCTCAGGCCGGCCGCCGGATGGTCAGGCGTACATCGACTGCGTGCAGCGGCGGGCGACTCAGGATTGAGGCCGCCACACAGGGGAAGCCGGTCGGGCTGAGCCCCACCCCCGTGCGGGCTGAGCTTGTCGAAGCCCTGCGCGACGAAGCAGTTTCGACCAACGAAGCCTCACCCCCACAGGCCCTTCGACAGGCTCAGGGCGAACGGAGTTGAGTGTCGGAGCCCCTCTCGGCTCGAGGAGTAGAAAGGCCCGCGCTGCGGGCCTTTCTACTGCGGTCTGCTCAATCCCTGCGGAAGCGGCTTTGCGGCTGGGTGATCAGTTCGCCTTCGAGGCTGCCGATGTAGTCGGCCATCGCGCGCAGTTCGGCGTTGGTGAACTGCTTGACGATGCCGGCCATCACGCCGTTGTTGCGGCCGACCACCGACTGGTTCTCGGTCTTGTAGGCGCGAAGGGCCACGAACAGGTAGTCCCTGTGCTGGCCCCCGATCTTGGGATAGCTGGGGTCGATCGGCGAGCTGAAGTTGGCGCCGTGGCAGGACACGCAGGCACCCTTCTGCAGCAGCGCAGCGACCTGGGCATTGGCCTGGCGGGGTTGCGCCGGGGCCTTGGCGCCCTGGTTGTGCCCTTCGTACCAGGCGGAGATCTCGGTGATGTCCTGCTCGGACAGGCTCGCCGCGATGCCGCGCATGGTGGGATGCTTGCGGTCGCCGTTCTTGTAGGCGGTGAGCGCGGCGGCAATGTACTTGGCGGTCTGCCCCGAGATCATGGGCACGCGGTGCACCTCGGGAAAGCTCGACTGGTAGCCCGGGATGCCGTGGCAGCCGATGCACATGGCGGCCTTGGCCTCGATGTTGGCGGCCGAACCCGGGGTGGCCGCGGCCTGCCCCTGCGCGCCGGCAGGCGCCTGGGCGCTCGCCAGGCTGGTCACGGACGCGACAAGCACGGCAATCAGGGAGCTGAACAACTTGGTCATTTTGCGAGCTCAATCGTCAAATCAACCGGGGATTATATGG
>DAIMZU010000339.1:0-4127 GCA_036733845.1 Ramlibacter sp. | reverse complement strand
CACGGTCCGCTCGGTCGTGTTCGAGGTCAATGGTGCCTGCGGCGCGGTAGTCTTCGCAACTGGCGTGGATCGCCGCCGGATCGGCGAAGCAGCGCACGTACTCGGCGATGGCGCGCGGATCAAAGCTGGACAGGTCGGGCTCGCCGCGGCCGATGCGTCCCAGGAAGTTCAGCGGCACGCGTCCTGCCAGCATCTCCTCCGGGATCGGAGCGGGCTGCAGCATCAGGAACCAGTGGTAGTAGGCGCGGGCGAAGGCCATGTCGGTGCGCTCGAACATCCGCAACGTGGGGGAGATGTCCAGCACCGTGACCGTGTTCACCCGCTGCGGATGGTCCGCCGCCAGCCGGTGGGCCACCCGCGCGCCGCGGTCATGCCCCACCAGCTGGAAGCGCTCGAACCCCAGCGCAGACATCAGCTCCGCCATGTCCTGCGCCATGGCGCGCTTGCTGTAGTTGGCGTGGTCGGGGGTTCCCGGCGGCTTGGACGAGTCGCCATAGCCGCGCAGGTCGGGGACGATCACGGTGTAGCGTGCTGCCAGTTTCGGGGCGATGCCGTGCCAGCATGCATGCGTCTGGGGATAGCCATGCAGCAGCAACACCGGCGCACCCTGGCCGGCGCGCAGGTAGTGGATGCGGGCGCCGGTCGAGTCGAAGAAATGGGAGGTGAAATCAGGGAAGAGGCTCAGTTCCGGCATGGGGGTGTCTTTCAGTGGCTGGCGATAGGCGGAGGGCGGGTCCCCGGATTCTGGCTGACGCCGGCCAGCCTGTCGCAGGGTGGGGTGCGCGCGACGATCCCAGGCGTATTGCGATGCGCCGCGTGGCGGTGCCAGTCCGTTCCGTCAGCCAACGTGCAGCGTCCAGCAGGGCCTTCCGTTACTCACCGGACCAGAAGCCAGGCATGCGCCAGGCCCGAACCCGAAGCCCATTGCATGAACATCGCTCACACCCGTGTCCCTGTCACGAAAGACACCACCCTGGAGGACCTGAAAGTTCTGGCCCAGTCGGCGTACGACGCCCATGAGCTGCGGGTCAGCGGGTCTTCCGCCATGATCAAGCTGAGCAGCGCCGCGCTGTTTCGCGATGCAGTCTCGGTCGTGCAGCATCGGCAAGAGTTCATTGCCTTGCTGAACCGTACTGTCTCGCAGGCACTCCCGAATCGGCCTGACGCCGTCACTCGCATCGTCGAACGCCACATGGAACCTGGCTATGGGCGTGTCTACACGGTTGAAGGCTTCAGGAACCTGCTCGATGCAATAGCGAGAGAAGAGCGAGGGATGTTCGCGACTCCGGGCAGTTCCATCGAAGAGGACTGCTCCGCCGACGACGGGTGGACAGGTGGCGGGTTCGCGAATCCTTCGGCCGACAGCAAGACCACTGCCGGACTTGCGCCCGGGGCCTCGTTCCCGCGACCGGCGACAGCTCCCGAATCGAAGCACGATGGATATCAGGCAGACGGCCCAAGGGCCCCGACGGTCAGCCGCGAGCCGCAGGCGCCATCTTCACGATCGACATCCGCTCACCCCAGCACGCCGCCGCCGACGCGGCTGAGCAGTGAACTCGATGCGATCGGACTCATGCTGGACTTTCAGCTGTTCGCGATTGACGCTGGCCTGAATGTTCACGCTGCGCAGACGCTTGCAAGATTGGCGCTGACGAATGGCAGGACCGCACCAGGCATCCGCCAGGAACTCGACCACGCCCGGGAGGCCGTGGCCAAGTGGTCTGCCCGCCCATCGGAATACGGAATCAGCCGCTCCGATGCGGAAAGCGTCGCCGATGGAGGATCACGCTACCGCGAGTTCCTCGCAGCGCGCTCGAAATCGCGCCGCCCACAACATCCCTCGTAGACCTTCCGGATAACGCATGGGGGCGCGGCAGATCGGCGCCACGAGCGCCATGGAAATCGCTACGCCGGCGACCAGATGGCCGAGCGCATCGACAGCGACGCCATCGAGAATTCATCATTGAAATAACGCGGCGCCTCGCTCTCCTCAGCGGCCCCTGCCGCATACAGCAGCGGCAGGAAATGCTCGTCGCTGGGCTGCGACAGCCGGGCGGCCTCGCCCGCGCTGGCGAAGCCCGCCAAGGCAGCGGTGTCGCCGGTGTCCAGCCAGTTCGCCACCTGCCTGTCGAAAGCCTGTGCCCAGTCGTAAGGCGCGCCGTCGGGGTCGTTCCGGCGCATGGCACGCAGGTTGTGCACGATGTTCCCACTGCCGACGACCAGCACGCCGTGGTCACGCAGCGGCCGCAGCCGACGCCCTAACGCGACGTGATCGGCCGGAGGACGCCCCGGGTCCATGCTGAGCTGAACCACCGGAATGTCGGCTTGCGGGAACATGGGTTTGAGCACTGACCAGCTGCCGTGGTCAAGACCCCAGGATCCGGCGTCGACGTCCACATCGGGCGCCAGTGACCGCGCGATCGCAGCCGCCGCCTCCGGCGCACCGGGCGCGGGGTACTGCTGGTCGAAGAGCGCCTGCGGGAAGTTGCCGAAGTCGTGGATGGTCGGTGGCCGGGCCTGGCCCGTCAGCCACCAGCCGTGAGTGAGCCAGTGGGCCGAGATGCACAGGATCAGCTGCGGCCGGGGCCACTCCGTGCCGAATCGCTGGCCCAGGGTCTCCCAGCTGCGGCGGAACCTGTTGTCCTCGATCGCGTTCAATGGGCTGCCGTGCCCGATGAACAGGACGGGCATCCGCGGGGACGGCTTCAGTGGGGCAAGGTCATCTGCAGGCGAGGGCATGGCGGGTTCCGGGCGGGCCGCTGCACGCGGCCGGAGCCGGCCATTTTCCCACTGACTCCAGGCCGCCGGGCTGCCAGCTTCAGATGCGCGGCGAGGGGATGGGCACCCGGCCCATGTGCAGCGACAGCCCGAGCGCCGACATGTGGTTGCCGTTGCGCGCGAGAATCTTGTCGGCCAGCGGCAGGAAAACCTCTTCCTCGAAGCGAGCATGCGCGAAGTAGGCCTCGACCAGCTGCTCGAGCTCGTCGGTGTCCATCTCGATGTCCTTGCCCGCGGCCACCTTGCGCAGTTGCGGCGCCAGGCGATGCCACTGCGCCTCGATGCCGGAGTGCTCGACCGTCAGCCGGTCGATGTGCGCCTGCACCTGCTCGGCCTCCTCGCCTTTCTGGGCGCTGCGCAGCACGGCGGGGAAGAGCTCGGTTTCCTCCTCGCGGTGGTGGCGCTCGACCTGGTCCTCGAAGAGGGCGAGCGTCTGCGCGGCCACCCGGCGGGCGCGCGCTGCGGCCTTGGTGAGTTGTGGCAGCCAGGAGAGGGTGCCGAGCTGTTCGACGATGGTCTTGTGGTCACCGGCGAACACCACCAGCGGGTGCTCGAAGTCGATGCCGGTCTCGACGGATGGGATGCCTTGCATGGCGGTCTCCTGTGCGGTTGGTCCGTGCCTCCAATCTAGGGGCCGGGGCCGCCGGGGCGCTTGCGAAAGGTCAAGTGGACGCGGGATGTGCCGTCAGCCGGATGCGCCCTGGCGCCAGGGTTCCGGCGCCATCTCCGGCAGTCGAGGTCGCTCACCCGGTGCCTCGGTATCGATGACCAGACCTTGTTCAGGGCTGCTTCGAGCAGAGCGCGCGTGCGTGCAGCGTCCGAGCGCCACGTGCCCGGCGGGCGGGCCGCTGCCTGGAGCAAGCCCACCAGAACGGGATCGGTGCCGCCAGCCAGCGGTCGCGAATAGTTGCAGCTGGCGCGTTGCACGCTGCGAGACCGCCGCAAGCGCGAGCGGCAGCGCCGCCGCCGGGACGCCGCCCAGACCGAGCCGCCAGCCCAGCACCACGACGTCGTGCATCCAGTCCTGCGGGCTCAAGCCTTCACCGCAGCGATCCTGGGCGGCGTCCATGCTGGACCGCAGCTTGTCCGCGGCGGTCCACAGGGTTCTTTTCAGGTCTTGGTTCAGGTGAAGTAGCTCTTGTCGCCAGCCGGTCGCAGGCGTGGCCAACCTGGCCCACGTCATGCCGCCGCGGCGGAAAAGACCTTCCATGCTCTCGCCCCTTTGTAGCAAGGCGATGTAGCAGTGGGCCCAAAAACGAAAAAAACCGTTGAGGATCAACGGCTTGTTCGTAATCTGGCGCGGCTGGCGGGGATCGAACCCACGACCCTTGGCTTCGGAGGCCAATACT
>DAIMZU010000338.1:0-4153 GCA_036733845.1 Ramlibacter sp. | reverse complement strand
CGCTCACCGAGGGCCGTCCGCGCGTGGTGCATGTGGAGGCGATGGCCGGTTTCGATCGCGACGAACTGCTGCGTCATCTGGCCAGCGTGGAGCGCGCCAGCGAGCACCCGCTGGCCATGGCAGTGGTCAACGCGGCGAACGAAGGCGGGCTGGCGCTGGCGCCGGTCGAGGACTTCGACTCGCCAGTCGGCAAGGGCGTGGTGGGCCGGGTGGAGGGCCGACGGGTCGTCAGCGGGGCGGCCAAGTTCCTGGCGGAGCACGGGGTCGATGTCCGGCCGCTGGATGCGACGGCCGAGGCGCAGCGCCAGCGCTCGGCCACCGTGATCTACGTGGCCGTGGATGGCGCCCTGGCCGGCTTCGTGTCCATTGCCGATCCGATCAAGGCCACCACGGCCGAGGCACTTCGGGGCCTTCGCGCGGCGGGCGTGCGCATCGTCATGCTTACCGGCGACGGGCGCACCACGGCCCAGGCGGTCGGGCGCGAGCTGGGCATCGACGAGGTGGTGGCGGAGGTCTTTCCCGAGGACAAGGCGGCCATCGTGCAACGCCTGAAGTCCGAGGGCCGGGTGGTGGCGATGGCCGGAGACGGTGTCAACGACGCGCCCGCGCTCGCTGCCGCCGACGTGGGCATCGCGATGGGCACGGGCACCGACGTGGCGATGGAAAGCGCGGGCGTGACCCTGCTCAAGGGCGACCTGCTCGGTATCGTGCGTGCCCGCCGCCTCTCGCGCGCCACCATGCGCAACATCCGTGAGAACCTCTTCCTGTCCTTCGTCTACAACGTGGCTGGCATTCCCGTGGCGGCGGGGTTGCTCTATCCCTTCTTCGGCTTGCTGCTGTCGCCCATCGTCGCCGCAGCGGCCATGGCACTGTCTTCCGTCAGCGTGATCGCCAACTCATTGCGTCTTCGCACGGCTCGGGTCGATTGAACCCATGCGGACACCCGCGCCGCCGAAGCACGACCCAGCCGTCACTGCACACGGCTGCGCTGGGCCCGCTCGTACAGGGGCATCACCTGCTGCGACGCCGCGCGCAGTTGCTCCTCGCGGTTGCCGGGCGCCGGGTGTGTGCTCAGGAATTCCGGCCCGCGCGCCCCGCCGACGCTGCGCATCTTCTCCCACAGCCGGATCGCCGCGCGTGGGTCGAAGCCGGCACGCGCCGCGAGTTCGACGCCGATGCGGTCGGCCTCCAGCTCGGCCTCGCGGCTGCGCGGCAGTCCGAGCGTGACCTGCGCGACCGCGTCGCCCAGCTGCACCAGCGCCTGGTTGCCTGTCGCGGCGCCGATCAGCACCAGGGGAAGCTGCTGCGCCATCTGCACCGACATCTGCTCGCGCACGTGCTCGCGCAGGGCGTGAGCCATCTCGTGGCCGATGACGGCCGCGAGTTCGTCATCCGTGAGCTTGAGGCGGTCGATCAGCCCTGAATAGACCCCGATCTTCCCGCCGGCCATCGCAAAGGCATTGATCTGGTCCTGCTGGAAGACATTGGCCTCCCATTGCCAGCGCAAGGCATCGGGCCGAAAGGCCGCGGTCTGCGGCACGAGGCGCGTCACCACCTGGCGCACGCGCGCAAGCTGCGCGGGGTCGCGGTTGAGGATGCCTTTGGCGGATGCCTCCTGCAGCATCTTGCGGTAGGCCTGCAATGACGCCGCTTCGACTTCTTCGGCGCTGATGCCCATGCGCTGGGTGCGCGTGACCCCCACAGCGCCCGGTTGGGTCGTCTGCACGGTCGTGCAGGCCGCCACGAGGCCCGCCATCAGGACAGCAGCGAGCCGGTATCGAAGGACAGTCATGGAAAACCTCCCGGTGCGGTTGCCGGCATGCGCAGCGCCGGTGCCCAATCGTAAATCCGCCGGCGCCGACCCACGGAGGTGCGCGTCCCCAGTACAGTCGGACAAGTCCCCGACCGGAGGTCCGACTTCCACTTGCCTGCCATGCCTGTCCTGCCCAGCCGATCGACCCCACGGAGGCCCGCTTGACGCGGCTGGGCAGGCTCTGGGCGAACCTGCAGGCCAGCCTGTGGTTCGTCCCGACGGTGATCGTCCTCGCATCCATCGCGGCAGCGCTCGTGCTGATCGAAGGTTCGGGCGTGGTGGGCGAGAAGATGGTCGAGGAGTGGCCACGGCTGTTCGGCGCCGGCGCCGACGGTTCGCGCGGCATGCTCACCGCGATCGCCACGTCGATGATCACGGTGGCGGGCGTGGTGTTCTCGATCACCATCGTGGCGCTGTCGATGGCAGCTGCGCAGTACTCGCCGCGGGTGCTGCGCAATTTCATGAGCGACCGGCCCACCCAGTGGGTGCTGGGCATCTTCGTGGGCTGCTTCGCCTATTGCCTGGTCGTCCTGCGCACGATCCGCGAGGACGACGACCTGGGCGACTTCGTCCCCACGCTGGCGGTGCTGGGAGGCATGGCCTATGCCCTGGCAGCCATCGCATTCCTGATCTTCTTCATTCACCACGTGGCGCAGAGCATCCAGGCATCGTTCATCGTGGCGCGCATTGCCGACGAGGTGGACCATGCCATCGAGCATATGTTCCCCGACGACATCGGCCAGGGCGAGGAGCCGCCGCTGCGACAGGCGCCCACCGCGCTCCCCCAGGCCTGGGCGCGAGTGGAAGCGAAGTCCGACGGCTACGTCGTCGCAGTGGCCGGCGAAACCCTGCTGGAGTTCGCCTGCGAACACCACCGCATGGTCCGCCTGCGGCCGGCGGTGGGCGAATTTGTCGCGCGGGGCAGCACCCTGCTGGAAGTCGGCGGACCGCAGCCGCTGTCGGATGCCGACGCGCAGCATCTGCGCGCCAGCGTCACCCTCGGGCGCCAGCGAACCGTGACGCAGGATACGGCCTTCGGCATCGAGCAGTTGGTGGACGTGGCGGTCAAGGCTTTGTCGCCGGGCATCAACGACCCGACGACGGCCTCCCTGTGCGTGGACCGCCTGGCCGCCGTCCTGATGCGGCTCGCCCAGCGACGCATTCCGGATCCTTACCGGATGGCAGGCGGGCAACTGCGCGTCATCGCCCCGGCCCCGGACTTCCGCGCGCTCGTCATCCTGTCCTTCGGCGCGATCATCCACCATGCCCGGCGCGAGCCGCTGCTGCTGGGACGGATGCTCGAGCGCATGCGGGACCTCGCGTCCGTGACCCAGGACCCCGACCGCAAGCGGGCCGTCGCCTGGGTCGCGACCGCCATACGGCGCGCGTTGGCGGATCCTTCTCGGTCGGCGCAGCTCACGCTGGCCCGACGGCGAGCGAGTGCCCTCGTCGAGGAACTGCGCAAGCACGGCGCCGACAGCTGAGAAGGCGCCAACGAGTCCGCGACATCCCTCCGGATCCATCCGCCCTGCGAATGAACGCGGACCGGCAGGTCGGCTCGAGATCGCGGAGCGAAAACCGCAGGACAATCCTGTCCGGTCCTGCGGAATGCCCTCATGAAAATCACCACCTGGAACGTCAACTCACTCACCGCGCGGATGCAGCACGTACTGGACTGGCTCGCCGCCAATCCGGTCGACGTGCTGTGCCTGCAGGAGCTCAAGCTCACCGACGACAAGTTCCCGCTGATGGAACTGCAGGCGGCGGGCTATGCGCATTGCGCGGTGTTCGGACAGAAAACCTACAACGGCGTGGCCATCGTGAGCCGCACGCCGCTGCGGGACATCTCGCGGAACATCGAAGGCTTCGCAGACGAGTCCTCGCGCGTGATTGCGGCCAGCCTCGACGCCCCGGGCGGTGAGCTGAGGCTGGTCAACGGCTATTTCGTCAACGGGCAGGCGCCCGGCACCGAGAAATTTGCCTACAAGATGGCCTGGCTCGACGCACTGAAACGCCAGGTGGCGGCGGAACTGGCCGCGCACCCGCGCCTGATGCTGGTCGGCGACTTCAACATCGCCCCGGAAGACCGCGACTCCTACGACCCCGTCGGACTGGCCGAGACCATCCACCACAGCACGCCCGAGCGTGAGCATTTCAAGGCGCTGCTGTCACTCGGCCTGGTGGACAGCTTCCGGCTGTTCGAGCAGCCCGAGAAAAGCTACACCTGGTGGGACTACCGCATGCTGGGCTACCAGAAGAACCGCGGGCTGCGCATCGACCACATCCTGGTGAGCGAGGCCGTCAAGCCGACGGTGAAGGGCTGCAGCATCGACCGCGCGC
>DAIMZU010000337.1:0-4169 GCA_036733845.1 Ramlibacter sp. | reverse complement strand
GAGTACAACGCGGTGCTCGACATGGACGCCGACTACTACCTCGAGACGATCCGCACGGTGTTCCAGGAGTTCCGGCTGGTGCACGGCACCTGGGACGTGCGCAACCCCCAGGGCAAGCTCGAGCGCGTGCGCCCGCAGGACATCACGACGACCGCCCACCTGACCATCGAGGGCGAGCTCGACGACATCTCCGGCTCGGGCCAGACCGAGGCGGCCCACGACCTGTGCACCGGCGTTCCCAAGCCGCGCCAGAAGCACATCGAGGTCAAGGGCGCAGGCCACTACGGCATCTTCAGCGGCCGCCGCTGGCGCGATGTGGTCTACCCCCAGGTGCGCGACTTCATCCAGCGCTACCACGACGCGCCCACGGCCCCAAGGGCGCGCCGCGGCCGCACCGGCGAGGCGGCCCAGACGGCGTGACCCCGCTGGCACGGCGCCTGCACCAGGCGCTGCCGCAGACGCAGTGCACGCGCTGCGGCTATCCGGATTGCGCCGGCTATGCGCAGGCGATGGCTGCCGGAGAAGCGGACATCAACCGCTGCCCGCCCGGCGGCGCCGAGGGGGTCCGGCGTCTTGCGGCGATCACCGGCCGCCCGGCCGGCCCGGTGAATCCCGAATGCGGCGTCGAGGGTCCGCGCCCGGTCGCGGTCATCGATGAAGACTGGTGCATCGGCTGCACCCTGTGCCTCAAGGCCTGCCCGACGGACGCGATCCTCGGCGGCAACAAGCACATGCACACCGTGATCGAGCCCTGGTGCACCGGATGCGAGCTGTGCATCCCCGTGTGCCCGGTGGACTGCATCTCGCTGGTCAACATAACGGGTGAGCGCACCGGATGGGACGCGTGGACGCAGGGCGAGGCCCATACCGCACTGGCCCGCTACGAGGCCCGGCAGGCCCGGCTCGAGCGCGAGGCTGTAGAGCACCAGGAGCGGCTCGAGGCGAAGGCCCAGGAAAAGCTGGGGGACCTGCCCGGACTCACCCGGGATGCGGAGGGGGCGGAGCTGGAGCGCAAGCGGGCCGTGATCGAAGCGGCGCTCGAGCGGGCACGCGCGAAGCGGGCAACGGGTTAGGTCGCGCTCCTACTCCGCCAACGCCACTCCCGACCGCCTGATCTGGAAGTCGCGGAACAGCGCCGACGCCAGTTCCCGCAAATCGGCATCGCCGAGATCGTCCGCCTGCTTCAACTGCGCCAGCGCGTAACCCGGATCACAGCGCATGAGCGTGCTGCTCACGCTCAGCCCGTGGTCGGCCATCCGCAGGCTGAAGGCCTGCAGCGCGTCCTCCGGCCACTCCTCCCGCGCGCGGCGCAGGCGCGCGACCGACGCGGGGTGCGGGCGCACGCGGGGGGGACGCGAGACAAGGTGCTGCAGGTGGTCCATGGCGTGCTCCTGATCGTTTGATGCAGGATACGCACGCCGCCTGGGCCGCAATGCAAGGGAATACCGGGCCAACCCGCCTCTGTTCGGCGCATGCCCTCGCAGGAGGTATCCGTCAGACTGGAGCGCTTGCCAGTCGCGCGAAGGCCTGCGCCACCTCGGGCGGCGCCTGCACCAGTTCGATCAGAACGCCCTCGCCGCCAATGGGCGACTGCTCGTTGCCCTTGGGGTGGATGAAGGTGATGTCGAACCCGGCTGCGCCGCGCCGGATGCCGCCGGGCGCGAACCGCACGCCCTGTTCGCCCAGCCACGCCACCGCCTGCGGCAGGTCATCCACCCAGAGGCCGACATGGTTGAGCGGGGTGGCATGGACCGCCGGCTTGCCTTCCGGATCGAGCGGCTCCATCAGGTCGACCTCGACCTTGAAGGGACCGACTCCCAGCGCGCAGATGTCCTCGTCCACGTTCTCGCGCTCGCTGCGGAAGGTCCCCGTGACCTCCAGGCCGAACATGTCGACCCACAGCCGCGCCAGGCGCTGCTTGCTCGGCCCGCCGATGGCGATCTGCTGGATGCCGAGGACCTTGAAGGGCCGTGCCTGCCCTGGGGTTGTGCTCATGTCCCCTCCTTCACTCGAATTCCAGGATCGGCTGGTCGACCGCGAGGGACTCGCCCTTGGACGCCAGCAGCTTGCCGACCACGCCGTCCGCCGCGGCGAACAGCACGTTTTCCATCTTCATGGCCTCGATCACCGCCAGGCGCTCGCCCGCCTGCACCTTCTGGCCGGGCTGGACCGCCACGTCGACCAGCAGTCCCGGCATCGGCGACAGCAGGAAGCGGCTCATGTCCGGGGGCGCCTTGTACGGCATGAGCGCGTGCAACTGCGCCGTGCGCGGCGTGAAGACCATGGCCTCCATGCGCGTGCCGTCATGGCTGACCGCGATGCCCAGCGGATTGCGTGGGAGGCCGCGCTCGACCTGCGCGGTGAAGGCCCGGCCGTTGACCGTGCCGCGGATGCGCGCGCCACCCAGGTGCCATCCGCTGCAGATCTCGTAGCGCTTGTCGCCGACTTCGACGGCGCTGGAGCCCGAGACGGCCTGGTAATCGGTGACGCGCACCGGATGGGGACGGTGCTGGCCGCCCTCGCCCACCTGCACGACCACGAAGTCCTCGCCGACGCGGAACTCGTGCCCGCGCATCTGGCCGGTGATGCCGGCCGAGCGCTGCAGCGAACGCCGGTTCACATAAGCCGCCAGGGCCACCAGGAACAGCGGGTCCTCGTGCCGGACGTCCTCGGCGCGGAAGCCCTTGGCGTAGTGCTCGGCGATGAAGCCGGTGTTGAAGTCGCCGGCCTGGAACTTCGGGTGCGCGAGCAGCGCCGCCTGGAAGGGCACGTTGCTGCTGACGCCGCGGATGACGAAGCCGTTGAGTGCCTCGCGCGCCTTGGCGATCGCGTCCGCGCGGTCGGTGCCGTGCACGACCAGCTTGGCGATCATGGAGTCGTAGAACATGGGGATCTCGCCGCCTTCGGTCACGCCCGTGTCCACGCGCACGCCCTGCAGGTGCTCGGTGTCGCCGGCCCACATCGACTCGCGCGGCGGCTGGAAACGCGTCAGGCGGCCGGTGGACGGCAGGAAGTTGCGGAAAGGATCCTCGGCGTTGATGCGGCACTCGATGGCCCAGCCCTCGCGCCGCACGTCGGCCTGAGCCAGGGGCAGGCGTTCGCCGGCCGCGACGCGGATCATCAGTTCGACCAGGTCCAGGCCGGTGATGCACTCGGTCACCGGATGCTCGACCTGCAGGCGAGTGTTCATCTCCAGGAAGTAGAAGCCCTGGTCCTTGCCGACCACGAACTCCACCGTGCCGGCGCTCTGGTAGTTGACCGCCCTGGCCAGCGCCACGGCCTGCTCGCCCATGGCCTTTCGCGTCGCGTCGCTGATGAAGGGGGATGGCGCCTCCTCGATCACCTTCTGGTGCCGGCGCTGGATGGAGCATTCGCGCTCGTTGAGGTAGACCACGTTGCCGTGCGCGTCGCCGAGCACCTGGATCTCGATGTGGCGCGGCTCCTCGACGAACTTCTCGATGAACACGCGGTCGTCGCCGAAGCTGTTGCGCGCCTCGTTGCGGCACGAGGTGAACCCCTCCAGCGCCTCCTTGTCGTTCCAGGCGACGCGCAGGCCCTTGCCGCCGCCGCCGGCGGAGGCCTTGATCATGACCGGGTAGCCAATGTCGCGCGCGATGGACACCGCCTGATCGGCCGATTCGATCGCATCGTTCCAGCCGGGGATCGTGTTGACCCCCGCCTCGAGGGCGAGTTTCTTGGACGCGATCTTGTCGCCCATGGCCGCGATGGAGCCGTGCTTCGGACCGATGAAGACGATGCCGGCCTCCTCCACCCGCCGTGCAAAGTCCTCGTTCTCGGACAGGAAGCCGTAGCCGGGGTGCACCGCCTGCGCGCCGGTGCTGCGACAGGCCTCGATGATGCGGTCCCCCAGCAGGTAGCTCTCGCGGCTGGGTGCCGCGCCGATGTGGACGGCCTCGTCGGCCATCTGCACGTGCCGCGCATCGCGGTCGGCGTCGGAATACACCGCTACCGTCTTGATGCCCATCTTGCGGGCGGTCTTCATCACACGGCAGGCAATCTCACCGCGGTTGGCAATCAGTATCTTGTTGAACATGTCGTTCTCGCAGCGGCGGATCAAAGGGGAATGTTCCCGTGCTTGCGCCACGGGTTCTCGAGCTTCTTGTCGCGCAGCATCACCAGCGAGCGGCAGATGCGCTTGCGCGTCTCGT
>DAIMZU010000336.1:0-4181 GCA_036733845.1 Ramlibacter sp. | reverse complement strand
CCTCTGCCCTGCCCGCCCGCCCCGTCCGCTCCCAGTACGAAGACTTCATGCGCCATGTGTTCACCCACGGCGTGGACAAGTCGGACCGCACCGGCACGGGCACCAAGAGTGTGTTCGGCCACCAGATGCGGTTTGACCTGAAGGAAGGCTTTCCGCTGGTCACGACCAAGAAGGTGCACCTCAAGTCCATCATCCAGGAGCTATTGTGGTTCCTGACCGGCTCCAGCAACAACAACTGGCTGAAAGAGCGCGGCGTGACCATCTGGGACGAATGGGCGCGCGAGGACGGTGATCTGGGCCCCGTGTACGGCGTGCAGTGGCGCAGCTGGCCCACGCCAGACGGCGGGCACATCGACCAGATCAGCGACGTCATCAAGACATTGAAAACCAACCCCGACTCGCGCCGCATCATCGTGAGCGCCTGGAACGTGGCCGAACTGCACAAGATGGCGCTGATGCCCTGCCACGCGTTCTTTCAGTTCTACGTCGCGCCTGCGCAAGAGCCCGGTGGGCGCGGCACGCTGAGCTGCCAGCTGTACCAGCGCAGCGCCGACATCTTTCTGGGCGTGCCCTTCAACATCGCCAGCTACGCGCTGCTGACCCACATGGTGGCGCAGCAATGCGACCTGGATGTGGGCGATTTCATCTGGACGGGCGGCGACTGCCACATCTACAGCAACCACCACGAACAGGTGCAAACACAGCTGGCACGCACGCCCTACCCCTACCCCGTGCTGAACATCAAGCGCAAGCCGGACAGCATCTTCGACTACGAGTACGAAGACTTTGAGGTGCTGGACTACCAGTGCCACCCGGCCATCAAGGCGCCCGTGGCGGTCTGATCACCGCACCCACGCCCCTGCTGCATCTGCCCCGCTTTCACCCACAACCAATACAACGAGTTTCTATCCATGTCTTCCGGCGGATTCCACGTACACGGCCCCCATGACCACGCGGTCGAACATGCCACCCACGGCCACGATGCTGCGCACCACGGCGCAGACCATGGCGGCAGCTCGTCCACCAACAAGATCGCCATGTTCACGGCCATCGTGGCCACGGTGGGCGCCATCTTTGCCTACATGGGCGGCGCCACGCAGGCCAATGCCGGCCTGATGAAGAACGACGCGGCCATTAAGAAGACCGAGGCCTCCAACCAGTGGAATTACTTCCAGTCCAAAAGCACCAAACAAAGCCTGGCCGAGCTGGCACGTGACCTGACCCCTGCCGAGACCGAAAAGGCCAAGTACCAGGCCAAGATCGACCGCTACGAAAAAGAAAAGAACGAGATCAAGACTGTGGCCGAGAAGCTGGAAGCCGATGCCCACGCTTTCGACCAGCAAAGCGAAGCCCAGATGCACCAGCACCACCGCTGGGCCCAGGCCACCACCGCGCTGCAGGTGGCGATTGCGCTGGCCGCCATTGCGCTGCTGACCAAGAAGAAGTGGCTGGAATACGGCATGTACGGCGTGGCCGCCGTAGGCCTGGGTGTGGGCGCGCTGGCGTTCCTGCACATCTGATCCCATCCACCGCCCAAGCACCGAGCGAGCCCCATGCCCCTGCACCTCATCTACGCCCGCGCGGCCAACGGCGTCATCGGCAAGGACAACCGCCTGCCCTGGCACATCCCCGAGGACATGGCGCACTTCAAGCAGCTCACGCAGGGCTGCCCGGTGGTCATGGGCCGCAAGACCTGGGACTCGCTGCCCCCGCGCTTTCGCCCCCTGCCCGGCCGCACCAACATCGTGGTGACGCGTCAGGCCGACTGGCAGGCCGAGGGTGCCCACCGCGCTGGCAGCCTGGCCGACGCCCTGGCGCTGTGCGACGCGGGCAAGACCGTGTGGATCATTGGCGGCGCGCAGATCTATGCCGAGGCCCTGCCCCTGGCAGACTGCGTGGAGGTGACGGAGATTGCGCAAGACTTTGACGGCGATGCCTATGCCCCCGTGCTGGGCGCAGAATGGGTAGAAACCGCCCGCGAGCACCATGTCAGCACCAACGGACTGCCGTTCAGCTTTGTGACCCGTGTGCGCCGCAGCTGACGGCGCAGCCCCATCACTCTTCTACTCACATTTTGATAGCTGCCAGCGCTTGATCCACTAGCACTACCGGCCAAAAACCATGCAAATTGCCACCTGGAATATCAACAGTGGCCCCACATCCTCCAACGACGTGTCAGCAAAGTATTAAATCTCCTTTGCTGACAATGAGTTATTGGATCATAGCGTCTCACGAGAGCGCATCCAAGCGCGTGATCTGCCGGTAGCTACGCTGGTAGCTAGGCGGATTCTCTAGGTCTAGCTACCAGTCCTGGAACGGCGTAGAGTGTCTCCAATATAGCCGCAGGTGAGGCCTTGCCTGGGGTGGGAGACGCAAACATGGGCAAGCAAGTTCATTTACTCGACGACATCCAGATCAAGCACTGGATGAAGCAGGGAGCGCCGGTCGCCAAGTCCGATGGCGACGGACTGACGTTCACGCTGTCCGCCTCGGGAACCGCGGCCTGGGTGCTCCGGTACAGCCTGCCAGGTAGTCGTCGGCGAGAGCTGACGATAGGCAACTACCCGGACGTTTCCCTTGCTAAGGCCAGGCAGATAGCGCGCGAGGAACGCGCAGCCATCGACCGAGGCGAAGACCCCGCGAACCGTAAGAAGGTCGTGAAGATGGAGTCCAAGATGTCTTGGACGGTCCGCGCGCTGATTGCAGACTTCAAGGAGAAGAAGCTCGGTCCGGACGATCTCGCCGTGGGCACCATCTACTACCGCAAGTGGGATCTGGAAAACGTGATCCTACCCAAGCTCGGCTCGATGCGCGTGGACAAGGTTTCGCCAGCCCACGTCGTGCATGTCATCGAATCCGCGGAACGCAGTTGGACCGTATCGAAGCGGATCCTGACCTCCTGCAAGCAGTTGTTCGCACACGCTTGTGGCAAGAAGCTGATCTATTCGAATCCGGCCCTGGGGATCGACATCACCTCCTTGATGGGACCGCGTCCACCCGTGCGCAAGCGGGTCATGCTCTCGGAAGACGAACTCTGCATCCTGCTGAAGGACATCGAGGACATCGGCTTCGAGAACGCCCTGGCCTTCCGGATCTTGCTGGCGACCTGCGTCCGCTCCGTCGAACTGTCGAAGGCCCGCTGGGAGCACGTGGATCTCGACAAGGGAGACTGGTGGGTGCCGGATACCGTGGTCAAGACACGGGCAGGCTTTCTCGTGCCCCTCACGCCCACGGTGGTCGGTTGGTTCAAGGAGCTCAAGGAACTGGCGGGCGACTCCGATTGGGTGCTGCCCTGCCGCGTGGAGCGCCGCAGGCGGCGCTTCGGCGGCGACATCCATGTGGGCGGCACGACCTTGTGGGCCGCCATCACGCGCGCTTTCGAGCGGGGCGACATCGAGATCCGGCGCTTCACGCCGCACGACACGCGCAGCACGGCCAAGGGCCACATGCGCAACATGGGCATCAGCCGGGAGATCTCAGAGATCGCGCTCAACCACGTGCTCAAGGGTGTGGAAGGCATCTACGACGTTCGCGAGGAAATACCCGAACGCCGCGTGGCGCTCGAACGCTGGGCCGAGTTCATCGCCAGATGCGAAGCTGCTGCGAACCGTCCCCAATGCGTGCTGGCCGCTTGACGGCCGCCCAAAGGAGACCGCAAAGCGCTCGCCGATTCCTCAATGGCGTAGAGCCATGCGGTCCGTCCGGCCCTGGCCCAACCGTCGACGTCCTCGCAGATACCTCGGAGCGGCAAGCGCTGCGTTCGATGGCCCGGCTATCGGCCACAGCGCTGGCTGTGAGCGCAGTCCCCGCACAGATGCGGAGCCCCGTTCGCACGTGGCTGAAGGGCTCCCCTCAGCAGTTGCCTGCGACGCCTGGCCAGCGCCACCACCTCTCGCGCGGGCAAGAGGCGCACGCGTCGGCAGCCTAGAAACCGCCCGTCCGGGGCCTGAATGAGCACGTACGCATGCGACGCGACGGGTTGCCCCGACTCGCTGCCCAGCGCCATCCGCTGCGCAGACAGCTCGATCACGTCCGAGGGATAGGCCCGCGCATGCGCGCGCGTCTTGAGCTCCAGCAGCACGAACACCCCATCCCGGCGCCGGTACGCACGGTCGACCTTCGCTGAAATCGCCTCTGGCTCCCCGACGCGGAAAGGCCGCTCGCTGTAGATGAGCTCGGCG
>DAIMZU010000335.1:0-4182 GCA_036733845.1 Ramlibacter sp. | reverse complement strand
GGTCGTGGGACACCGCGGCAGCGAAAGCGTCGAGGCTCGCGTTGGACAGTCGCAATGCGTCCGATTGCTGGGCAAGCTGCGCATTCAACGCTCGCAGCGTGGCCAGTTGCTCTTCCTGATGGGTGACGTCCCGCTGGACGCCGATGAAGTGCGTCGTCGAGCCCTCGTTGTCGATGACGGGGGCGATGGTCAGTTCGTTCCAGAACGCTTCGCCCGACTTCCGGTGATTGATGAGCTTGACGGTGACCCGCTCCCGCTGGTCGATGGCCTCGCGGATCGTGCGGACGGCGGTGGGGTCGGCTCGGCGTTTCTGGAGGAAACTGCAGTCACGCCCGAGCACCTCCTCGCGCGAATAGCCCGTCATCTCGCAGAACGCTGCGTTGACATACACGAGCGGCGCGCTGCCCGCCGGCCCCAGCGTGGCAATGGTGATCCCATTGCTGGCTGAATCGATGGCTGCTTCGAGAAGTTGCAGATGCTGTGCCGTTCCGCGGCGCCAAACCTCCGCCAGGCCGCGAGTGAGGGATTCAGCGGCGGCGGGATCGCCGATGGCATCCAGAGTCAAGGACATGAACACAGAACCTCCGCACCGTTGGGATGCGCGGAACTCTATCGCTTGTCCTGGACAAATGAGGCGTGTGACTCAGTGGCCCGACGATCTGAAGTGACAAATGTTAGTTTGCGTTTCAAAACGCGCCAAGATGTGATATCGGGCGGGCCGACTGTCGTACTAAGGATGAGCTGCCCTCGCTGCACCGTGCCTGCAAGCCCATTTTTCGAGCCGGACGCACATCAACGGTTGTTCGGGTGGAACTCAGAATTGCGGGGGAAACTCAGCTTCGACGGCAAGCTGCTTCGCTTTAATGAAGGGATCGTCGTCGGCCGGGTGGCCCGCCTGTCTGGCCGGCGCTCCTTCCGGTGCGGCGGTGGGCAGCGTTTCCGGAAATCGGTCCCCCAGTTGCATGGCGAGCATTGCGCCCGCCACCGCTGCAGCAGCGGCCACGCCGGCCGCCGCCACCTCCGCAGCCACGACCCATTCGCCGCTCCAGTGCCAATGAGGAAGATGCACGAACCCCATGACTGACTCCTTCGCTGGGCCGAGGCCCGCTGCGAAGTGTGACCGCGCCAGCGGGCAATGCAAGAGGAATGTTCGCGCCGGCGCGTTTTGCCAATAGCCATCCGCTCCCGTCAGCGAATGCCGTCCTCCTAAACTACGCCTGCGTCAGGTGGTGCAAGCCGCCTCCCCCCTGCGGGGGAATCGTGGATGGCGCGAACAGTGAAGTCTCGAACCGCTCAAGGAACAAAGCATGGACAGAAGAGCTTTCCTCGGTGCCGGCATCGCCGGCTCAGCAGCGCTGGCGTTCACGTCGGCCTGGTCACAGGCGACGCCGAACCTCGGGACACCAACGCTGGCGTCGCCCGGGTTTCGCCGGATGAAGGTGGGGGCCGTGGAGGTGATTGCTCTTCAGGACGGTGTGGCCCGCCGTCCACTAGGCGAGGAGTTCGTGACGAACGCACCGCTGGAACAGGTGAAGGCCTTGCTGGCCACGCAAGGCTTGCCGACCGAGTACATCGACGTGCCGTTTACGCCCTTTCTCGTGATCAGCGGCCAGCGAAGGGTTCTGTTCGACACAGGGTTTGCGGACAACGGCCCCCCCACCACCGGACGGATGGCCGCGAACCTGCAGGCTGCTGGCCTCAGTCTCGAGCAGATCACCGATGTCGTCATCAGCCACTACCACGGCGACCACATCAGCGGCCTGAGGGCCGAGGACGGCCGGCTGGTGTTCGCGGGCGCCCGCATCCACGTTCCTGCACCCGAGCATGCGTTCTGGATGGACGACGCCCGCATGAATGCCGCGCCCCAGGCCGCCCGTGGGGCCTTCCAGACCGCGCGCCGGGTATTCGCCGGCATCCCCGCCGAACAACTCCAGCGCTTCGAGCCGGGCAGTGAAATCGCCCCGGGGATCACCTCGGCACCGGCCTTTGGCCATACGCCTGGCATGTGCATCTTCCAGGTCGCGTCCGAGGGGCAGGCCTTCCACTACGTCGCCGACGTCACCAACGTTCCGTCGCTGTTCGCCCGAAATCCCGAGTGGGCTGTGATGTTCGACATGGACGCGAATGCTGCGCGCATGACCCGTCGTCGTGTCTTTGACCAGCTCGCGGCCAGCCGCGCCCTGGCCGAAGGGTTCCACTTTCCGTTCCCCGCCTTCGGAACCATCGAAGCGGCCGGCAGCGGGTTCCAGTTCAAGCCGGTCACCTGAGGTGCGGGCATGCTGTCGCTGCAGGTGGATCCGCAGCACGGCTCCGCAAGGCCCTCAGCGCAGCCCCGGACCCGCCAGGATCTGCGCCATCGCTTCCTGGTACGCCGCATGGCGGTGGATGTCCTGGTGCCCGGCACCTTCGACGACCACCAGCCGGGCCCGCGGATGCCGGTCGGCCAGCCGGCGGCTGTGCGCGACCGGGATGATCTCGTCCCGGTCGCCGTGCAGCAGCAGCACCGGCGGGGGGATACGGGCCAGCGCTGCGGTGGTGTCCAGGGGATAGCGCAGCACGAAGCCGGGAATCCAGGGGTACACCTCGTCCAGCACGTCGGCGGCCCGGGTGAAGGGTGATACCAGGACCGTGGCCGCAGGCGGGCGGCCGGCGTCGGAAAGGTCGGCGGCCAGCCGGCTGGCCAGCGCCGAACCGAGCGAGCGGCCGTACACCACCAGCGGCAGGCCTTCGTAGCGATGCGCCACGTGCTCCCACACAGCCCGGACATCGGCGTGCAACTGCGCTTCGCTTTCGATACGGCCCGTGCTCTTGCCGTAGCCCCGGTAGTCAGGCATGACCAGGTCCAGGCCCGCTGCGCGGTAGGGGAGGGTTTCCGGAAACCAGCTCGCCAGGTTGCCGGCATTGCCTGGCAGGAAAACGACCACCCCGCGCGGCGACGCCAGGCGCAGGTGCAGCACCGACAGTGCGGCGCCGCCCTCCACGGGCACGGCCAGTTCGTGCACGTCGGGTTCCACCGCCAGGCGGTGCGCGGCCGGTAGGGCCGTGGGAAAGAACAGCATCCGCTCCTGCTGCCACCAGGCCCACCCCACGAGCGCGAGGTAGAGCGCCACCACAACGACGAGTGGCGCGAGCAGGACGGCGGCGATTCGTGCGACCATCCTGGCAGGATACCGATGCGCACGGCTGCCGTGTGGCTGCCGGGGGTCAGCCGGGCGGCGTCCCCAGGAGCACCACCGCGATCGACAGGTACAGGATCACGCCAACCGCGTCCGCAATCGAGGTGACCAGTGGCGCGCTGGCGGTTGCCGGATCGAAGCGCAGCTTGGACAACAGGAAGGGCAGGCACATCCCGATGAGGCTGCCGACCACGACGATCAGCACCATCGAGATGGACACCACGGCGGCGATGGCGGGTCCGCCCCGCATGAAGCCGATGCCGGACACCGCCACCGCCATGGCCACGCCCAGCAGACCCGCGACCAGAAACTCTCGCCCGAGCATGCGCGCCCAGTCGCGGGCCACCACGTCGCCGGTGGCCAGGGCGCGGACCATCAGCGTCGAAGCCTGCGAGCCGGCATTGTCGCCACTGCCGATGAGCAGAGGCAGGAAGAACACCAGGGCGATGTACGCTGCCACCGTGTCCTCGTAATAGGCGATGCCGGCGCCCGAGAGCAGGTTGCCGAACACCAGCAGCACCAGCCAGAAAACGCGCATGCGAAACAGCTGGAAGACCGACGCATGCCTCAGCGACACGCGCGAGAGGTCGAGCCGTCCACGGCCGCCGGGCTGCAGGGCACCGACCTTGAGGATGTCCTCGGTGGCTTCCTCCTGTTCGATCCGCATGGCGTCGTCGACCGTGACGATGCCGACCATCTGCCCGTCCCATCCCAGCACCGGCACGGCCAGCAGGTCGTAGTGCCGGATGAGTTCTGCAGCCCGCGTGCGCGGCCAGTCGGCCTGGGCGAAGACCGGCTCGCGGTGCATCAGGTCTTCGACTGGCGTGCGCGGTGCGGCCAGGACCAGGTCGCGCAGCGACACGGTGCCCAGCAGGCGGCGCCGGTCGTCGAGGACGTAGAGCACGTAGATCGTCTCCTTGTCGGGTGCGCTCACGCGCACAGCATCCAGCGCCTCGCCGGCCAGCATGGCCACGTGAATTACGACGTCATTCCGGGCGTCGTCTAC
>DAIMZU010000334.1:0-4196 GCA_036733845.1 Ramlibacter sp. | reverse complement strand
AAGCTGCCCATCCTGGGGGTGTGCCTCGGGCACCAGAGCATCGGGGCGGCTTTCGGGGGCCGGATCATCCGCGCTCAGCAGCTGATGCACGGCAAGACCAGCGAGATCACCACCGACCGCCGCGGAGTGTTCAGCGGCCTGCCCGAGCGCTTCACCGTCAACCGCTATCACTCGCTGGCCATCGAGCGAGAGACCTGCCCCGCGGTGCTGGAGCCGACCGCGCGCACCGACGACGGCGAGATCATGGGCGTGCGCCACCGCGAGCTCGCCATCGAAGGCGTGCAGTTCCATCCCGAGTCCATCCTGACGGAGCATGGGCATGCCATGCTGCGCAACTTCCTGGAGCAGCGATGAGCCTCCCGACTGCCGACCTGCGCAGCGACACGGTCACGCGCCCCACTGCCGCCATGCGCGAAGCCATGATGGGGGCGCCCCTGGGCGACGATGTCTTCGGCGACGACCCCAGCGTCAATGCCCTGCAGGACAAGATTGCCGGCCTGCTCGGTTTCGAGGCGGCGCTGTTCATGCCCACCGGCACGCAGAGCAACCTGTGCGCGCTGCTGTCGCACTGCCAGCGCGGCGACGAGTACATCGTCGGACAGATGCAGCACTGCTACCGCTGGGAGGCCGGCGGCGCCGCGGTACTTGGCAGCGTGCAGCCCCAGCCCATCGCCCACCAGGCCGACGGCACGCTGGCCCTGGCCGACATCGAGGGGGCCATCAAGCCCGACGATCCGCACTTCGCGCGCACGCGCCTGCTGGCGCTCGAGAACACCCTCGGCGGCCAGGTGATCCCCATCGACTACCTCGAGGCCGCCTGCGCCCTCGCGGCCCGGCATGGGCTGGCCACCCACCTCGACGGAGCGCGCCTGTTCAATGCGGCCGTTGCGCAGGCGGAGGGGACCGGCGCCGCCCCGCTGCACGAAGCACGCCGGATCGCCGGCTGCTTCGACTCAGTCTCCATCTGCTTCAGCAAGGGGCTGGGCGCGCCGGCCGGATCGGCCCTGTGCGGATCGCGCGAGCTCATCACGCGTGCACGCCGGGTACGCAAGATGGCTGGCGGCGCCATGCGGCAGGCCGGCCTGCTGGCGGCGGCCGCCTCCCATGCGCTGGATCACCACGTCGACCGCCTGTCCCATGACCATGCCCTGGCGCGGCGCCTGGCCGAAGGCCTGGCTGCGATCCCGGGACTGCGGGTGGAGCCGCCCCACACCAACATCGTGTTCGTCGACCTGGCGCCCGAAGCGCGCGAACTCGCCAGCGGGCTGCTGGACCACCTGCGCCAGCAGGGCGTGCTGGCCACGGGCCTGTACAAGCTGCGCTTCGTCACCCACCTGGACGTGGACGTCGCCGCCATCGACCGCGCGGTCGATGCCGTGCGCCGATATTTCCGCGCCTGAGAAACCCCAAGCCGGATTCCAACGAGGAGGAGCCATGCCCATCACCCCGCAAGAGGCGCTTCAGCGCACCATCGAACACCGCGAGATCTTCCACGACGAGATGCTCAGGATCATGCGGCTCATCATGAGCGGCGAACTCTCGCCGGTCATGACCGCCGCGATCATCACGGGACTGCGCGTCAAGAAGGAAACCATCGGCGAAATCACCGCTGCCGCCGAAGTCATGCGCGAGTTCTCGACCAAGGTGAACGTGCAGGACAAGACACACCTGGTGGACATCGTCGGCACCGGCGGCGACGGATCGCACACCTTCAACATCTCCACCTGCGCCATGTTCGTCGCGGCGGCCGCAGGCGCCAAGGTGAGCAAGCACGGCGGGCGCAGCGTCAGCAGCAAGTCTGGCAGCGCCGACGTGCTCGAGAGCCTTGGCCTGGACATCCACCTGCCGCCCGAGGGCATCGCCCGCTGCATTGCAGAGGCCGGCATCGGCTTCATGTTCGCGCCCAACCACCACCCGGCCATGAAGAACGTCGCGCCGGTGCGCAAGGAAATGGGCGTGCGCACCCTGTTCAATATCCTGGGGCCGCTGACCAACCCGGCCGGCGCGCCCAATATCCTGATGGGCGTGTTCCATCCGGACCTGGTGGGCATCCAGGTGCGGGCCTTGCAGCGCCTGGGCGCCGAGCATGCGCTGGTGGTCTACGGCCGCGACGGCATGGACGAAGTCAGCCTGGGTGCGGCCACGCTGGTCGGGGAACTTCGCAACGGCGAGGTCACCGAGTATGAAATCCATCCCGAGGACTTCGGCTTTGCCATGGCCAGTCATCGTGCGCTCAAGGTCGAGACACCCGAGCAGTCGCGCGAGATGCTGCTGGCCGTGCTCGACAACGAGCCCGGCCCTGCGCGCGACATCGTCCTGCTCAACGCCGGGGCAGCGCTGTACGCCGCCAACGTGGCCGACAGCATCCGCCACGGCATCGAGCGTGCTCGCGTGGCCCTCGACTCCGGTGCCGCCCGCGCGCGCCTGGCCAAGCTGATCGAGGTCGCGGCACGCCAGAAGGCCGGCGCCGCAGGCCCGGCGTCCTGAGGAGGAACACGATGTCCGACATTCTCGACAAGATCGTGGCGGTCAAGCGCGACGAGGTCGCGGCCGCCCGCAAGCGCATGCCGCTGGAGGCCATCCGCGCCGACGCCGAGAGCCGCGTGCTGACGCGCGACTTCACCGGCGCGCTGCGCCGGCGCATCGAAGCCGGGCAGCCGGCGGTGATCGCCGAGGTCAAGAAGGCCAGCCCCAGCAAGGGCGTGCTGCGGGCCGACTTCATCCCCGCCGACATCGCGCAGAGCTATGCCGAGCATGGCGCGGCCTGCCTGTCCGTGCTCACCGATCGGCAGTTCTTCCAAGGGCAGCCGGACTTCCTGAAGCAGGCACGCGCGTCCTGCGACCTGCCGGTGCTTCGCAAGGACTTCTTGATCGACCCCTACCAGGTCTACGAGTCGCGGGCCATGGGTGCCGACTGCATCCTGCTGATCGCGGCCTGCCTGGACGATGCCCTCATGCGCGAGCTCGAAGCCATCGCCATGGGCCTGGACATGGCGGTGCTGGTCGAGGTGCACGACGGTGACGAGCTCGACCGCGCGCTCAGGCTGCGCACGCCGCTCGTGGGCATCAACAACCGCAACCTGCGCACCTTCGAGGTGTCGCTGGACACCACGCTGTCCCTGCTGCCGCGCATTCCGGAGGGCCGCATCCTCGTCACCGAATCGGGCATCCTGCAGTCGCAGGACGTGCAGCGCATGCGGGCCGCCGGCGTCAATGCCTTCCTGGTCGGCGAGGCCTTCATGCGCGCGGACGATCCCGGGGCAGCGCTGGCGGCGCTCTTCGGCACCTGAGACGAACGCGCACCTCGCCGACGCCGCGAAGATGCCCGCGCCAGCGCCAGCGCCCGCGCAGTCCAGCCTGCCCTTCGATGCCGCAGGTTCCCCGCCGCGCCTGCGCGACTGGGCGCCCGCGCGCTGGCCCGTCCATCCTGGCTGGCGGCCAACAACCGATGCGTTCTTCGCGAGCCCGCAAGGGCAGGTGCTGGGCCGCTTCATCCGGGAGCGCCTCGAAGCCGGCGCGACCATCTACCCGCCCGAGCCGCTGCGCGCGCTCGAGCTCACGCCTCTGGCCGAGGTGCGCGTGGTCGTGCTGGGCCAGGACCCCTACCATGGCCCCGGACAGGCGGAAGGCCTGGCTTTCTCCGTGTCCCCGGGCGTGCGGCCGCCACCGTCACTGCGCAACATCTTCAAGGAACTGGGCCAGTCCCCTGCGCATGGGTCCCTCGCTGGCTGGGCCCGCCAGGGCGTGCTCCTGCTCAACGCCTGTCTGACGGTCGAGGACGGGCGGCCCGGCAGCCACGTGGGGCACGGCTGGGAGCTGCTCACGGACGCGCTGCTGCGCCAGGTCGCGGCGACGGCATCGCCCTGTGCTTACCTGCTGTGGGGCGCGCATGCGCAGGCCAAGGCCGAGCTCATCCGATCGGTGGCTGCCGACCACCGGCGCGATGCGCTGATCCTGCGCGCCAACCACCCGTCGCCACTGTCCGCCCAGCGGCCGCCGCTGCCCTTCCTGGGCTGCGGCCATTTCCGGCAGGCGCGCCTGTGGCTGGCCGAACGCGGCTGCCCGGATGTCTTTGCATGAGAGCAAAAACGCCTCCCGCCCGTGCCACAATCACGCCCGGCGCGAATTCGGTGGCGAACGCGCGGATCCGGTGCCATGATCATCAAAAATCGTGGGCTCGGCCGCGACATCGACAC
>DAIMZU010000333.1:0-4198 GCA_036733845.1 Ramlibacter sp. | reverse complement strand
GGCCGCGGCCGTGCGATCATCCCGGTCTTTCATCCGACCCTGTTCCTCCATGACTTCCCTGACCCTGCAGCAAGCCAACCAGATCATCGCCGGCGCTCTCGCCAAGTCGCGCGAGGCGGGCTACAAGCCCATGGGAGTTGCCGTGCTCGACGCCGGCGGCAACCTCAAGGCGTTCGCCAGCGAGGACGGCGCCAGCATGTTCCGCTTCGACGTCGCCCGGGCCAAGGCCTGGGGGGCCATCGGCATGGGCGTGTCCAGCCGGGTGCTCGCCGAGCGTGCCAAGGACAATCCCAACTTCTTCGTCGCCCTGGCGGCCACCGCCGACGGCAAGTTCGTGCCACAGCCCGGTGCCGTCCTGATCCGGGACGCCGAGGGCCGCCTGCTGGGTGCAGCGGGAGCGAGCGGCGGCACCGGCGACGAAGACGAGATCATCTGCGCCGCCGGGGTGGCGGCGGCGGGTCTGCGCGCGGGCTGATGCCTCAGGCCACCGCGCGCGATGGGCGCGGGCCGAGGTACAGCGCGTCGGACCAGGTCGCGAGCGCAGTGGGGCGGTGCATGACCAGCATCGTCACCACGAAACCGGTCAGCATGCCGTCCAGCAACGCGCACAGCGTGATGGCGGCCCCGGCATGCGCGCCCAGCCAGGCGTACCGGTCGCCCACGGCGTTGGCCAGCAGGGCGACCGACCAGGTGCACAGGATCGGAATCAGGAAGCCCCGTCCCAGCAGGTAGGTGGGGAGATTGGGCCGCCAGAGGCGCCGCAGGACGCCACCCAGGGCCAGGGCGAGAGTGGCGGGCAGCACGCCGTTCCAGGCGATCGCCTCCAGCACGGCCGCTGCCGGCGCCCCCGTGAACAGACCGAACATCCCCACGAGGGTGAAGACCAGGACGGCGAGGGGCCAGCCGAGCGCAAGCAGGGTCAGCTGCGCGCCGAACAGGGGCATCAGGGGGCTGAGCATCAGCCCGGGCCACCACCACAGTGCCCACAGGGCAAGCGTGCAGCCGATGAGGGGCGCGATCAGCTGGTGCCGCGCGCCGAGCTCGAGCAGCCGCCAGGGCCGGACCACGCTGGACGCGAACAGCGCCAGCGCGACGATGATGGTTTCGATGACACCAGGATTCAGCACGATCACGAGTCCCCCACGGCTTGGGCCCATGGTGCGCGCGGAGGGCGCGCGACCCTGTCGGCAGGGTTCCCCCGCCTGTGTGGGATCGGCGTGCCTGGGCTCGCCCGGAAAAAAAGAGCCGCCCCGTCGGGCGGCTTGCCGTTGTCCCCGGACCGCGCCGCGCGGGGCGCGCGGGCGATCAGGTGCGCAACTCGGGCTTTGGCAGGACGCCCAGCGTGCCCGCCGGCTGGCTGCGCTCGGCCACCGGCTGCTGCCCCGAGCGCACCGACTGCGGCGGCACCTGCAGCCCGTACGAGGCGGCGGTGACCGCCAGGATCACGGGGATGCGCTGGAGCATCGAGGGGGTCTTGCGTTCGTTGTTCATGGATCCTCCTTGCCTTGCAAGCCGCGCAGTCTAGGCAAGGATTGCGGCGAATCCGTGACAGCCCCGGCGGATGCGGCGCAGTCCTACAACGCACGTGATTCAGTCGTCCAGCGAGGCGCTCCAGCGGTCGCCCCAGCCGTGCTGCGCCTGGTCGAGGTCGCGGCGGCTTCGCTTGGTCGGGCGGCCCTGCTCGATGCTGTGCGCGGGCTCGGGCGCGTAGCGACGCTGTTCGGCCTGTTTTTCGCGGTGGGCGATGCTCTCGGGCGTTTCCTCGTAGAGCTGCTGGGCCACCGGCGCCGGCCCCCGCATGCCCGAGAGGCCCCGCACGACAACGGTGCGGGTGACGGCCTCGCGCCGCACGCTCACGAGGTCGCCGAGCTTGACCTCGCGGGCGGGCTTGACCTCCTGCCCGTTCACCTCGACCCGGCCACGGGCGATCTCCTCCACGGCCAGGGTCCGCGTCTTGTAGAAGCGGGCAGCCCACAGCCACTTGTCGATGCGCAATCTGTCCATTCAGCTCGGTATGTTCGCGACTTCGCCGGTCGCATTGTGCGCCAGCGGCAGGCGAACGATGGCCACCAGGCCGATGACGCGGTCCTCGCCTACGCGATTGTCCAGTTCGATGGAACCACCGAGGGCCTGCACGATCTCTCCGCAGATCGCCAGCCCCAGGCCGGAACCTGAGCGGCTGTCGCCTGCCGAGAATGGGCGGAACAGGCGCGCGCGAAGCTCGGGGGCGATGCCCGGCCCGCTGTCGGCGATGGACAGCACCGCGGCGTCACCTTCGCGGCCGATGCGCACCTGCAGCAGCCCGCCGGGCGGGCTGTGCCGGATCGCGTTGTGCAGGAGGTTGCGCGAGAGCTCGCTGAGCATCCATTCGTGCGCACGCACCGGGGCCGGCTCGGTGTCGATCGAGAAATCGATGTCCTCGGCGGCGACCAGCGGCGACAGATCGAGTGCGATCGCGCGAACAACCGCGGCGATGTCGTGCACGTCCGCACCCGGCTGCTGGCGCAGCTGTTCCACCTTGGCCAGCGAGAGCATCTGGTTGGCCAGGGTGGTCGCCCGGTCGACCGTGGCATGGATGCCCGCCAGGGCCGCCTGGGCGTCGACGTCGCCGCGCTGGGCCGACTGCACCTGTGCCTTGAGCACGGCCAGCGGCGTGCGCAGCTGGTGCGCGGTGTCGCGCACGAAGCGCTTCTGGTGGGACAGCATGGCTGCCAGCCGCACCATGACCGAGTTCACCGCCTCGATCAGCGGCTGAAGTTCGCGCGGCGCCTCGTCGGTGGGAAGCGGCGCCAGGTCGCCCTCGGTGCGGGCTCGCACGCCACTGGACAGGCGCCGCACCTGGCGCGTGGCGTGTTGGACCACGCCGGCCACGACGGCGGCGATGATCACGACCAGCAGCGCCTGCTGCCACAACGTATCGACCAGGATCTGCCGCGCGAGGGTCTCGCGCAGCTCCAGGGTTTCGGCCACCTGCACCACCGCCACGCCGCGCCCGCGTCCGCTCGAGACCGGCTGCAGCAGCACCGCCACACGCACCGGAGCGCCGGCGTAGAGGTCGTCATAGAAGTCCACCAGCGCCGCATAGGGCGCGCGCACCGGCAATTCGCCTCGCCAGAAGGGCAGGTCGGCGTAGCCCGACACCAGCTCGCCGTATGGGTCCGAAACCCGGTAGATCATGCGGCTGCGCGTGTCCGCCTCGAAGGCCTCGAGGGCGGAGTAGGGCACCGTCGCCGCGAGCCGCGCATCGCGGTCGTATCCCTCCACGTCCAGCTGCTCGCCGATCACCTTGGCCGAGGCGAGCAGCGTCCGGTCGTAGGCGGTGTTGGCCGCGGCCAGTGCCCGCCAGTACAGGAAGGCGCCGTTGACCAGCACCAGCACGATGACGGGCAGCAGGATGCCCGCCAGCAGGGTGCGGCGCAGGGATGAGGGCGAGTGCGGAAGGCGCATGGGGCTGTGGGGTCCGTGCGCCGCCGCTCAGGTCGCCTTGAGCAGGTAGCCCAGCCCGCGCAGCGTCATGACGGTGGCGCCGGTTCCGGCGAGCTTCTTGCGCAGGCGGTAGACGACCACCTCCACGGCCTCGTACTGCACCTCGTCTGCGCCCGGAAAGACCAGCTCGAACAGGCGTTCCTTGCCCACCGCATGCCCGGGGCGGGCCGCCAGCGCCTGCAGCAGTGCGGACTCGCGCGGTGTCAGTTCGAGCACCTCGCCGCCTTTGTAGAACGCGCCGCTGGCGCGGTCCTGCCGCAGCGTGCCCAGCACCAGCCCCGGTTCGGACTCCTCCTGCGCGGGGCCCAGGCGACGGCGGGCGAGGGCCCGGATGCGTGCCTCCAGTTCGTCGAGCTCGAAGGGCTTGGGCAGGTAGTCGTCTGCGCCGGCGTTGAGTCCGAGCACGCGGTCGCCGACGGTGCCCCGCGCGGTGAGGATCAGGACGGGCGCGGACAGGCCGAGGCCGCGCGCCCGCTCCAGCACCTTCAGCCCGTCAAGTCCGGGAAGGCTCAGGTCCAGGACGACCACGTCCGGGGACACGGACGTCCACTGCGCCACGGCGGCGGCGCCGTCCGGGCACGCGCTGACTTGCATGCCTCGCCGACCCAGTGCGCGCTCGAGCGTCTCGCGCAGGGCGGTATCGTCCTCGACCAGGAGCAGTTTCATGGTGCGGTCGACTGCCTTCGCTCGATTGCCCGGAGGACTCCGCGCC
>DAIMZU010000332.1:0-4203 GCA_036733845.1 Ramlibacter sp. | reverse complement strand
CGAGCGGCGGTACTTCAACACGCTCGCGAGTGTCTAGAGAAGCGGGGGCGATTCAAACCCTGCTTCGCGCGCTTCCTCGAGCACTTTGCGGTCAACACCCTCATCGAGCAGCCGATTGGAGGCAACACTTGCAGTGACGGGTGAGGGTGCAGGCTTGGGTAGTACGTAACTGCGAGCTTGCTGGAACGGCAGCGGAAGCAGACCATCCTGGAACCTACTCGCGTCCTGGATCCGCTTGAGCTCGGATGAGGCATTCGCCCGGCTACGTTCGATGGCGGCGAGGGATACCTCCTCTTGAACACCAACTTCGATGCCCGCGAGCGCGCCGCCCGCATGGCGCCACTGCGAGTAGTCGAGAGTGGAAATCTTTTCGCGCTCTGAACTCCACGAACGCGCAACCTGCGCCAGACAATCATCGTCTTTGTAGTCCCGAATCGGGTGCCACTCCTCCGCCGGGATGCTTTTCATCTTCGCCTCATAGCGACGTGCTCGATCGACGTAAACCTGGCAATCCTGCCGATGGCGAGACATGGCAACGCCCGCAGAAGCGCGGTTGAATGACAGAGAGTCCAGAACAAACGCTCGGTCAACCGTCAAACCCTGCGAGCTATACGCGGTCGTCGCATAGCCATGTTGAAGGGCTACCCCGTCATCGCGCTGCCACTTTTCGGCAGTGGTGTCCATGCGGACCACGCCGGCCTCCGTGGAAATGTGCAGCAATTCTTGCTCGATGCGGACGATGACGCCCGATGTGCGGTTGAATACACCGCGCTCTTTGTCGCTGGCACGAAAGACAACCTCATCGCCGACGGAGAACTCGATCCTCTCTTCTTTCGATGTGCAATCCATGGTGCGAAGAAGCACGCCTTCGCCGAGCTCACCGTTACGCTTGCGGGCATCATGCGCTGCCACATTGAGGGCGAGCACTGTGCGCTTGTCTGCAGCGATCAAAAGATGGCTTTCGGCAGGATGAGCGGCGCGGCTCTTCATCCAGTCGAGTGTCATGGCGGCGTAGGTGACTTCAGTTCCAGTTCCAAGGTGGACAGCCTGACGATCCACGTACGAGCGAAGCCCGTCTTTGGCACGCCCATCGAAAAAGCAATTCACCGCGTCACGGTCTTCCGGGCGCACCTGCCGGCGGATGACGTCCAGCCGAGAGGATCCGTTTTGCTGGACTATCTTTCGCAGCGGATCTCCCGCGGCGACGGCCTTCTGTTGCCTCGTATCACCCAGCAGGATCACCTTGGCGCCGTATTCCTTGGCCACCTCCAGTATCTTGTGGACATCCCGCACCCCGACCATTCCTGCTTCATCAACTACGAGTAGAGACTTCGGACCTAGCCGTATCTTGCCGGCCTCGACATCCTTCAACCACCCAGCGATCGCGCGGCCATCCTGCAGTTTGGCTGCGTCCTTCAGGTTGAGTGCGGCAGACCACGCCAGTGCGAGCCCAGTCACCTCGTAGCCTCGACTTTCGTACGACCGCGCGATGGCGTTCAGCTACCTTGACGATACGCGCCGTGTTCGCAGCCACCCCGATGGCCTTGGCGTTTGCCGGCTAACTCACGGGTATCGAGTGGTGGACGCGCTTTGGACGGCAACATGGACGAAACCCTGATCCGCGCGGCGGCGATGCAGGATCTTCCATGCGCGGATGATTGGCGGCGGATGTGGCCAAGCGCCGTGGCCACTATGTGGGAGGCGATGAGCCAAGCCATCGGGGACATGAGCACAATCGCGAACGCGAATGACAGGCAGCAAGCTGCGGCGAGAGTGCTGCTCGGCGAACTCGAAGCCTTCATGGGCAAGTATTCAGACGTGCTGCAGAAGCAGCTTGCGCAAGGTGGCGATCAACTAGACGCCAAAGCCGATTTGCTGAAGCACGGCCTGCATCGCTATGGGGTTGACGTGATAAAGGAGATGCACGCAGCGCACAAGCAGAACCTGGCTCAACTCACTGAAGCCAGGGTTGAGTTGCAGGTGACGCTCCACTCACTGCAACGGTCCGCCGCAGCTATCAGTCAAGAGATGCGCCAAGCGGCAGCCATACAGCAGGCGGTGCTGGCAGCGCATGCAGTGCTGCGGGCTGAGCGCGAAGCGTGGGCGGCCGAGCAGCGTCTGCCGCTGTGGCGCAGGCTTCTCCGTGTTCCGCAGCGCCGTTGATGATGTTTCGGTCGTGTTGCCGGACGCAGAGATGACGATCCGGCGCCTGCTCATGGATCGCGCGTTTGATGCGATGAAGCAGTTCGCGGTCGGTAACGAAGCGCCGGTCTACGAATTAGCGCGCAATGATCCCGAGGCCGTGGCTTTCATCCAAGGTCTACATCCGGACTACCCGATGGACTGGGTGCGTGACCCCTGGCCGGGCGAGGTGGTGGACCCCCGGCGTCAGTTGCCAGGCGGAAAAGCTTTCTTTAGCTGCACGGTAGGCGACATCCAGGCGTCGATCCGGGCGTTGCTGGCCCGGGACGCGGCTCGCGCCGCAGCGGCTGAGGCCATGCTTCCCGGAAAGCGACCCTAGCTCAGTCACCCAGCATTGACCGCTTAGTCTTGATTGGATGACTTGACTGCCTGGGCCAGCATGGTCGTGACTGGGTTCGGCTGTAAGGATAGCGATGCGCTATCATGCTCGCTCACCCGTCATTGGGGAGTAGCCGCCTCGCGCAACGCGAGGGCTGGCGTCAGCAGACTTGCCCGTCCAGCCATGGCGCGCGCAGCTTCGGAGCCTGGCAAGACCTTTGACCGCGAGCCTTCCGGATCGGCCGGGGAGGATCCGCGGTCGTGCGTCCTCCGGCCGCACGACCCCTAATGGAAGCCTTCCTCGCATCTTTTTGCGGTGGTCGCCATGGCCGAGATGGGCGACAAGACCCAGCTGCGCTCTTTCATCCTCGGGGCGAAGTTCCGCGGCAAGCACTGGGCCATCATCGGCGGCATCTTCGCGGTCACCGTTGCCAACCATTGGTGCAGGCCGCTCCGGGCCTTCCTAAAGTAACTCCGGCAGCGCAGGAGGCTGTTAATGAATGCCCCGAACGTTGAAGTCCCGTAACCCTCAGCCGCACTGCGCGTGCATCGCCTGCATGCGCTGTCGCATCTCGGGGCTCGTGGATTTCATGTGCTCGTCCATCATGGCTTGACGCTCCTGGGGCGTCTTGCCGGCCATCATGCTCTTGTGCATCTCGCACATGGCTGTGGCGTCCATCATGGCCCCCTGGTGTTGCCCGTGGTCGTGGCGAGGCGCGGCGCAGCCGGCCAGCAGCGCTGAGGAGACGAGGGCAGTTGCGAGGGCGGCGAGTCTTGGAAAGAGCAAGGTCATGGTTTTCTCCGGTACGCGTGTTCCAGTCAGATCTTTGAGAGTGGCGACGAATCAGCCCGGCCGCCGCAACCGCAGCGCATTGAACACCACCGAAGCCGAGCTCAGGCTCATGGCCAGTGCGGCGATCAGGGGTGACAGGAGCCAGCCGGTCAGCGGGTAGAGAACGCCGGCCGCGATCGGCACGCCCATCGCGTTGTAGATGAAGGCGAAGCCCAGGTTCTGCTTCATGTTGGCGACCGTGTCCTGCGAAAGCTGGCGCGCGGTCGAGATACCGCGCAGGTCACCCTTGACCAGTGTCACTTGCGCGCTGTTCATGGCCACATCGGTGCCGGTTCCCATGGCGATGCCGACGTCGGCCTTCGCCAATGCCGGCGCGTCGTTGATGCCGTCGCCCGCCATCCCGACCACCCTGCCTTCCGCCTGGAGCCGCTCGACCAGCGTGAGCTTGTCGGCCGGCTTGACCTCGCCATGCACTTCATCGATGCCCAGCCTGCTGGCGACAGCCCGCGCGGTCGTTACGCCGTCGCCCGTGGCCATGATGACGCGGATGCCGGCGGCGTGCAGGGACTGCAGCGCCTCGGGTGTGCTCGCCTTCGGCGGATCGGAGACCGCCAGCAGGCCGGCGAAGCGGCCGTCCACCGCCAGGTACATGACGCTCGCACCTTGCCCGCGTAGGTCTTCTGACGCGCGCCTCAGGCTGCTGCTGTCGATGCCGGCCTGCTCCATCAGGGCCGTGTTGCCGAGCGTCAGAGACTGACCGTCGACGCGTCCGGTGACGCCGATGCCGGAGCCGGATTCGAACTCCTGCACGGTGCCGAGTGCAAGACCCTGCTCGCGCGCCGCCTGCACGATCGCTGCCGCCAGGGGATGTTCGCTGCCCTGGTCGAGGC
>DAIMZU010000331.1:0-4215 GCA_036733845.1 Ramlibacter sp. | reverse complement strand
CGGGCTGCCTGCGTCGGCACTCGGGCGCGACGAATCCTGAGGCGCTCGCCCTTGTAGTGAAGGGGCGTCGGCCAGCGCTGTTGCACCAAATATTTCTAGAACCCCACCTCTCGCACCATGACCGCGGCCGCCTGCCGCAGGTACCGCCACGCCGGCGCCTCCCAGGTGCCATGGATCGTGACCTGGCCGCGCTGCGACAGCCCGCTCCAGGTGCCGTCCTGCAGTTCGAGAACGACGCGGTAGATGGCGCGCTCCGGCACTTTCTGGCCACTTTTGTCCCGCGTGAGCACGTGGCCACCCGCCTGCGCATCGAGCTCGCGCCGGGGCAGCACGCGCGAGGCGTCGCGGTCGACCGCTGCCACGCGCAGTCGCTGCGTGGCCATGCGCGGTCCCTCGGCCACGAACAGCGCGGAATCACCGGGGCGCACGCGGTGCACGGCGTCTTCGTCGAGCCAGGTCTCCACCAGCCACTGTCCGTCGTCGCGCACCAGCGTCGCGATGCGCTCCTTGCGCGCGAGCCACTGGCCGGGCTGCAGCTCCGGGTCCAGGTCACGCAGCCGCCCGGCGTAGGGCGCGCGCGGTGCGTAATGCACGAGTTCGGTGTCCACGCTGGCGAGTTCAGCCTGGGCGGCGTGCAGCGCCTTCTCGTTGAAGAGCAGCCGGTTGCGTGACGCCTCGTCCAGCCCGGAGGAGGCCGCCTGCCACCGCAGTTGCTCGACCCGCGCCAGGAGCGCCTGGCGTCGGGCCTGGAGGTCGGGCACGTAGAGTTTCACCAGCACAGCGTCAGCGGGGACTGCGTCGCCCTCCCGGAACGGCATGGCGTCCACCCGTGCACCGGCCGGCGCGAAGACCGGCCACGCATCGGCCGGGCGGACGAGGGCCGAAGCAGTCACGCCGGTGGGCCAGGGCAGTGCCAGCGCCACTCCAGCGGCAATGATCAGCAGCAGGGTCAGGCGCGCGCGCCCTCGTTGGCGGATGATGCGTTGGCGGCGGCCCCACTCGGCAAGCTCGCGCTGCACCGGCTTCCAGATGAACCAGGCAATTTCGACCATGAACAGCAGCACCCCCAGGGCCTTGAAGAAGTAGTGGTACACCAGCAGCGCGATGCCGATGTACAGGGCGAGGCGGTACAGCCAGACCGCCCATGCGAAGAGCACGAGGAACCGCTCCATGCCCGGCCGCAGGTGCTCGGGCGGCGGCTCGCGCAGGCCGAAGAGCGTCTCGCGCAGGCGCCAGCGGGCCAGTGCGAAGCTGCGTTCATGCAGGTTGGGAAAATCCATCCAGTCCGACAGGATGAAGTAGCCGTCGAAACGCATGAAGGGGCTGGCGTTGATGGCCAAGGTCGTCACCCAGCTGGTGGTCGCCAGCACGAACGCCGCGCCTCGCCATGGCCCGTCCGGCAGCAGCGCCCACGCAAGCGTCGCCCAGGCCGCTACCGCGAGCGCAGGCATCCTGACGGAGCTCGCGACCTGCATGCGCTGCCGCGGGTCGGTGAGCCGCCAGGTCTCGTGTGTGTCGGTATAGGCCACCGGCCACATCACCAGGAAGGCCACCCCCATCGTGGGAACGCGGCAGCCGAAGCGCTTGGCAGTGAAGGCGTGCCCGAGCTCGTGCAGCAGCTTCACCAGCAGCAACGCGACGCCATACGATGCGAGGCCCTGCAGGTCGAAGGTGTCGACGAGCGTGGTGGTGAAACTGTCCCAGCGCCGCGCGACCTGGGTCAGTCCGACGGTGAGTGCAATGAGCGTCGCCCACAGGAACGCGCGCGTGTAGAACAATGAGGCCATAGGCAGCCATCGGCCCAGCCACGCATCCGGCCGCCACAGGGGAACGCGAAAGAACAGGTAGTGGTGCAGCAGCCATTCGAGCGCGTCGCCTTGGGTGCGCGCCACCCGGTCGGCCAGCTGGCGGGCCGACTGCAGCCCACCGGTCTGGACGAGCTGGCTGGCCACCAGGAAACGCACCACGGCCTGCACGTCGTCCTCGCCGGCATGAAGGGTGGTGGTCGCGGTGATGTCCGAGGCGATGCGCTGCGCGTCGTCGAAATCCCAGCGGCGCAGCACTTCGAAGGTCGGCCAGTCGATGCGGAAGAACTGGTTGCGCACCGGGTCGTGCAAGGTCCAGCTCGGCTGCCCGTCCGCCAGCACCGGACCGGGCAGGAGGTCCAGCTCCTCGCGCAGGCGCGGCAGCGCCATATCAGACCCCCAGCGCAGTGCGCAGCCAGGCAATCGGGCGGCGCATCATCCAGTAGCCCAGGCTCACGCGCTCCCCTTCGAGCTTTGCCGTGCCCTTGAGCCCCACGCGCTGCAGGGCCGGGGCGTCCACCGTGGCACGGATCCGGTAGGCATACGAGCCGTCCGGCCGCTGGACCGCCTCGTGGGACATCGTGCGCAACCGGGCGGAGACAGGGCGCAGGGGATTGGCATTGAGGTACAGCGTGACCGGCGTTGCGGACGGCAGGTCGACCGCGTCCGCGAGCGGCAGCCACACCTCCAGCTCGACGTCGCCGGGCGCCGCGATGCGCAGGATGCGTTCGCCCACGTTCACCGGCTTGCCGATCCAGTCGGCCGGTTCGTCCGACAGCACCACGCCGTCTCCCGGCGCCAGCACGCGCGCTCGCTGGAGCTGCTCACGCAGATAGCCGACCTCGGCTCGCTTTTCCTCGATGCGGCCGGTGAGCTGCGCGAGTTGCGGGCGGGCCCGTGCGTCGACCAGTGCCTGCTGCGCCACCTGCCGGTATTCGGTCACGGCGGTCGCGAGGCCCTGTTCGGCCACGCGCAGCTTGCTTGCGATCAGCGCCTCGTCGAAACCGAACAGGGGCTGGCCCCGCGTGACGGCCTGGTTCGGCCGCACGTGGAAGGCGTCGATGATGCCCTCCAGCGGCGAACGAACCACCACCGGGTTCGCGGGCACGAGCTCGCCGGGCGCGAGCACGCTCAGGCGGACCGGCAGGGCCATCGCGCCCGCCAGGGCGGCCAGCAGCAGCAGGCGCGGTCTGCGCCACGCGGGCGTGCCACCCCGGCCCGCAAGGCTGCGTGCGAGCTGCCGCACCCGGGCGCGCAGCCCCAGGCCTTCGCGCGTGCGGCGCGCCTGGAACGCATGCCAGCCCGCCTCGGCCCATTCCTGCAGCATGGCCTGTTCCGGTCCGGACCACGGCACCTCGCGCACCATCAGCAGGCCACCTTCGGCGGATCCTCCCGCGGCGGAGCGACCCGGCAGCGGCAGCCACAGCGCCTGCGCTGGCCACCAGTCCAGCCACGGTCGTGCCAGCGCCTCTGGCAAGGCGTCGCGGTCCAGCGCGCATGGGGCGCTCGGTTGTGCAATCGCCAGGTGCCGGCAGAGCGCTTCGAGCCACATCGCGTAGGGCGCATTGGCCTCCGGCATGACCACGCCTGAAAGCGCGTAGGCGCCGTCCTCGCGGGTCCACAAGGCTGCCTGCCTATAGGGCGCGAGCGCATGCGTGTCGTTGACCAGCAGGAAACCCACCTCGCGCGCGCTGGAGGCGTCACGCGCGGCGCGAATGAGTTGCACCAGCCGTTCCAGGCGTCCCGACTGGAACGCCGCGGCCATCGGCGGGTCGGACAGGTTCATGAGCGCGTCGCCAGGGAGCGCTGGACGGTGTCACCGCCCACTGCATGCGCCGCTGCCGGGTTCACTGTGACGCGACTCCAGTCGGCCGCGAGGCCGGGCCGCTTTCCTGCCAGCTTGAGCTGCTCGCTGAAGCCCGGACGCCCCTGGACGCGCGGCTTGGCCGGATCTTCCCCGACGAAGAAGCGGAACGGCGCCACCGCCTCCCGGCCTTCTCCGTCACGCGCCACGACGAGCAGCCGCAACTCACCTGCAAAGCCCGCGGGCGGCTCCACCGCGAAGGTGCCGGCCTGGGCATCGAAGCGGATCCAGGGCGGCAGGGGCGAGCCGTCGGCCATCCGCGCGACCAGTACCACCACCGCGTCGCTGCGTGTGTGGCCGAAGGCATCCGCCGGCAGGGAGAACGCGGTGGGACGGTTCGCTTCCACGAACTGGTCCGTGATGCCACTGAAGACGAACAGGCGTGCCGCCGGCGACTCGACCACCACCACCGGAAAGCCGATCGCGCTGGTCAACGTGCCGTCGATGCGGGCGAAGGGCTCCCGCCAAAGCGGCGAGGGCAGGACGAAGGGCTCCGGCAGCCTGCTGGCGGTGGAGATTCCGGCGCCGTGACCCTGTTCCACTGCC
>DAIMZU010000330.1:0-4218 GCA_036733845.1 Ramlibacter sp. | reverse complement strand
GGCGATGGCGATCCGCTGGCGCTGGCCGCCGGAGAACTCGTGCGGGTACTTGCCGGCATCGCCGGGTCGCAGGCCCACCGAGTCGACCGCTTCGGCGGTGCGCCGCCGGCGCTCGCCGGCGGCGATGTCCCCCTGCGCGGCCAGCGGCTCCCCGACGATTCTCTCCACGGTCTGGCGCGGGTCGAGCGAGCCGTAGGGGTCCTGGAAGACCATCTGGAAATCACGCCGGGCGCGGCGCAGTTCCTCCCTTGGCAGCGCGTGCAGGTCGCGCCCCTGCATCAGCACGCGGCCGGAGGTCGGCGCGTCCAGGGCCATGACCAGCCGTGCCAGGGTGGACTTGCCCGAGCCGGACTCGCCGACGACGCCCAGGCTGCGGCCGGCCTGGATCGTGAAGCTCACGTCGCGCAAGGCGTGGACGCGCGGCGGCGGCTCGAACAGCCGCTCGCGCGGCAGGATGTAGTCCTTGACCAGGTGCTCGACGCGCAGCAGCGGCTCGTTCATGGTTTTTCCCCCGCGGCAACGGCATCGAGGCGGATGCAGCGCGCATGGTGCGCGGGGCCGACCTCCACCGGCGGCGGCGCGATGACGTGGCAGTCGGCGACGGTGTACGGACAGCGCCCCGCGAACGGGCAGCCGGGCGGCAGGTCGGCCAGCTCGGGCACCGTACCCGGGATGGTGACCAGCTTCTGGCCGCGACGGGAGGACAGCGCCGGACGCGCCCCGAACAGGCCCAGGGTATAGGGATGGCGGCGGTGCGCGAAGACGCCGGCGGTCGGTCCGCTCTCGACCACGCTGCCGCCGTACATCACCATCATGCGGCGCACGTTCTGGGCGATGACGCCCAGGTCGTGCGAGATCAGGATCATGGCCATTCCGCGTTCGGCCACCAGCTCGCGCAGCAGGTCGAGGATCTGCTTCTGGATGGTCACGTCCAGGGCCGTGGTGGGCTCGTCGGCCAGCAGCAGGTCGGGGCCGCAGGCCAGCGCCATGGCGATGGTGATGCGCTGGCGCTGGCCGCCGGAGAACTGGTGCGGATAGGCGTCGATGCGCCGCGCCGCGTCGGGGATGCCCACCCGGTCCAGCAGGCGAATGGCTTCGGCCCTGGCCTGCGAAGCCGGCATGCGCCGGTGCAGCCGCAGCGGCTCGGCCACCTGGTGGCCGATGGTGTGCACCGGGTTGAGCGCCGTCATGGGCTCCTGGAAGATCATGCCGATGCGGTCGCCGCGCAGCGCGGCCCAGGCGCGTTCCCCCAGGCCCACGAGTTCCTTGCCCTCCAGGAGGATGCTGCCGCTGACCCGGGCGTTCTCGGGAAGCAGTCCCATCAGCGCCATGGCGGTGATCGACTTGCCGCAACCGGATTCACCGACCAGCCCGAGTGTCTCGCCCCGCTCGAGGCTGAAGCTGGCCTCGCGGACCGCCCGGGCCAGTCCGCGGTGGGTGTGCAGGTCGATCGACAGGTCGCGTACTTCGAGCAGGGGCATGGGCTTACCTCTTGCGCGCGAGCCGCGGATCGAACAGGTCCCGCAGGCCGTCGCCCAGCAGGTTCAACCCCAGCACGGCCGTCGCGATGGCCAGGCCGGGATACACCGCCAGCATCGGCGCCTGGAACAGCAGCGTCTGCGCTTCGCTGAGCATGCGCCCCCAGGAGGGCTGGGGCGGCTGGGTGCCCAGGCCCAGGTAGGACAGCGCAGCCTCCGCCAGGATGGCGATCGCGAAGCGGATGGTCGCCTGCACGATCAGCACCGAGGCGATGTTGGGCAGCACGTGCTCGATCGTGATGCTGAAGGCGCCCTTGCCGCAGGCGCGGGCGGCCAGCACGAACTCGCGCGCCCAGGTGGCATTGGCCGATGCACGGGTGATGCGCGCAAAAGTCGGGATGTTGTAGATGCCTATGGCGATGATCGCGTTGACCATCCCAGGGCCGAACACGGCCGTGAGCATGATGGCCGACAGGATGGCCGGGAACGCGAAGCCGAAGTCGGACACGCGCATGATGCCCTCTTCGACCCAGCCCCGCCTGGCCGATGCGAGCAGCCCAAGTGCGGTGCCGATCACCAGCCCGATGCCCACCGCGATCACGCCCACGATGATCGAGGCACGCGCGCCCACCAGCAGCAGCGAGGCGACGTCCCTTCCGAAGGGGTCGGTGCCCAGCCAGTGGGTCGCGTCGGCCGGGCGCAGGCGCAGCGACATGTCGACGTCGTAGGCGTCGTGGGGCGTCCAGAACAGCGACAGCAGCGCCGCGCCGGCGACCAGCGCCGTGAGCACCAGGCCGATGACGAAGCTGGGGTGGCGCAGGGCCCGCCGGCTCAGGCCGGGCGGGCGAGGCGTTGCGGGTGCCACGCCAGGCAGCACGGAACTCATATGTCGCTCGCCTTCACGCGCGGGTCGATCGCCGCGTACAGCAGGTCGACCACGAAGTTGACGATCACCACCATGGCGGCCAGCAGCATGACGCAGTTGCGGACCACGATCAGGTCGCGGTTGGCGATGGACTGGAAGATCAGCCGCCCCAGCCCGGGCAGGTAGAACACGCTCTCGACCACGATGGTGCCGGCCAGCAGTTCGGCGAACTGCAGGCCCATGACGGTGATGACCGGAATCATGGCATTGCGCAGCACATGCCCCCACAGCACCCCGCGCCGGGACACGCCCTTCGCGCGGGCGGTGCGCACGAAGTCTTCGCGCAGCACCTCCAGCACCGCCGAGCGCGTGATCCGTGCCAGGATCGCCGACTGCACCACGGCCAGCGACAGGGCGGGCAGCATCAGTGACCGCAGGCCGGGCCACAGCCCCTCGCTCCAACCCGGGAAGCCGCCCGCGGAGAACCACTTGAGGTGCACCGAGAACAGCAGGATCAGCAGGATGGCGAACCAGAAGTTGGGGATCGCGATGCCGACCTGCGTCAGGCCCATCACGCCTACGTCGCCCAGCCGGTTGTGGCGCGCCGCGGCGTAGATGCCCGCGGACAGGGCCAGGACGACGGTGAGCGACATGGCCATCAGCGCCAGCGGGACGGTGAGCGCGAGGCGCTCGAGCACGAGTTCACCGACGGGGCTGCCATAGGCATAGCTCAGCCCCAGGTCGCCGGTCAGCAGGCCGCCGATCCATTGCAGGTAGCGTGTCAGCGCCGGCTGGTCCAGGCCCAGCTTGGCGGCCAGCGCCTCCACTGCCTCGGGGGAGGCATCGGGGCCCATCAGCATCTGGGCCGCGTTGCCCGGCAGGACTTCCAGCACCAGGAAGACCACGACCGAGGTCCCAACCAGTGTTGCGATCAGGGTGATCAGGCGCTTGAAGAGAAACAGGCTCATGCAGCGCGGGATAATGCCAGAACCATGCCAGGGAGTCCTTTCGAATGGCGCTGATGATCACCGACGAATGCATCAACTGCGACGTCTGCGAACCCGAGTGCCCCAACCAGGCGATCTTCCTGGGGCCGGAGATCTACCAGATCGACCCGGACCGCTGCACCGAGTGCGTGGGGCACTTCGACGAGCCGCAGTGCGTGCAGGTGTGCCCGGTCGCGTGCATCCCGGTCGATCCCCAGCGCGTGGAGGACAGGGAGACGCTCTGGCAGAAGTATCGGCGGCTGACGGGCGGGGAAGGCGGTCCAGCGTCCTGAACCGATCCGTCATCCCTGGCTCACCGTCATCGCCGCTCACCGTCTTCCCCGCTCCCCGTCATCCCCGTTCCCGTCATCCCCGCGAAAGCGGGGACCCAGGAGCGCGGTGCGTCCGGCGACCACCCTTGAAGGCGTGTGTTCCCGCTTTCGCGGAATGACGGTATCTTTATCCGGCGGCGTCCGCCGGCTTAGGCGGCTTCGGCCGGGGCGGCTTGCTCGTGTGCACCAGCAGCGTGGCTTTGTCCATCTCCCCCGCCAGCAGCGCCGGAAACGCCTTGAGCGTGCGCGCGATGCAGTCTTCCATCGCGGTGCGCTGCTCCGGCGCGGGCTTGCGCAGCACCCAGTCGACCACTTCCGACTTCACGCCCGGGTGCCCGATGCCCAGGCGCAGGCGCCAGTAGTCGGGTGTGCCCAGCTGGGCGTGGATGTCGCGCAGGCCGTTGTGCCCGCCGTGCCCACCGCCGAACTTCAGCTTGGCCTGGCCGGGCGGGACATCGAGCTCGTCGTGCACCACCAGGATCTCGGCCGGGGCGATCTTGTAGAAGCGGGCGAGCGCGGCCACCGAGTGGCCGGACAGGTTCATGAACGTCTGGGGC
>DAIMZU010000329.1:0-4221 GCA_036733845.1 Ramlibacter sp. | reverse complement strand
CTTCATGGTGCCGTCCAGCTCCAGCCGGAAGTCGTAGTGCAGCCGCGTGGCCCAGTGCTTCTGGACCACGAAGGCCAGCGCTTCCGGACTGGCGCGCCCGCCTTCCGCCGGTTCAGGGGTGTGGTCGAACCGGCGCTTGGCGCGGTAGGTCCGAAGCGCCTCGTGCGGATCGTCGGGGGTCGGGTCCTTGGCCACGGTGGATGCGCGCGGTGCGCGCACCGGGCGCGCACCGCGTGTGGGGCTTCAGCCGCCCTGGCGCAGTTCGTTGCGCAGGCGCTTGACTTCGTCGTGGTTGCGCTGCACGCCGTCGCATTGCCGCTGGACCATCTGCCGGATGTCCTGGGGCAGCGGCTTCTGCAGCGCCTTGCGGTAGCGGGCCAGGGCGTTGTCCTCGCCGCGCTCGGCCTCTTCCATGACGGCCTTGTCGTCGTACGTGGACAGGGTCGCCTTCACCGACACCCAGCCCCGGTGCAGCGCGCCCATGGCGCTGCCGCCCTGGTCGGTATCGCCACCGTAGGCGGCGAGGTGCCGGCGGATTTCCTCGGCACCCTTGCGGCAGTCCTCGACGCGACGTGACAGGAAGCTCTTGAGGTCCTGGCGTTTTGCCTGTTCGGCGCAGGACTGGAAGCCATACTCGCCGTCCTTGCAGACCTCCAGGAGGTCTTCGAGGGCATCGCGGATGTCCTCGCGGTCACCGCTGCTGTCGCCGGCACTCTGCATGCTTCCCACCGAAGCCGCGGCGCCGCCCACGCCGGTATCCGATGCGCCGGAGCGGCCCGAGGCCACGCCGACGCCGCGGTCCGCCTCGGCGCCGGGCGATCCCAGGTGCGTGGTGGATCCGGCGCCGGCGCTGTAGCGCTCGTCCATGCCGGTGGTGGCGTCCAGCGTGCCCGAACTCATGGTGCTGGTCGATCCCATGCTGCCCATGTTGGTGCCGCCCATGTAGTTGCCGCCCATGTGGCTGCCCTGGCCGGCTGCGCCCATGCTGGTGCCGCCCGCGCCGAGCCCGGCCGAACCCATCGCGGCGGCACCCCGTGCTTCGTCACGCGTCATGTCGGCGCCACGATCCTGGCCAGCACCCTGCCCGTAGGCGCCCGCACCCTGGTAGGTGTCATTGGGGCCGCCAGTCGGAAGGCTCGAATCGGATGACGACATGCCGGTGCCGTAGTTGGACAGCGAGCCGCTGCCCTCGAGCGTGCCGCGGTAATGCGGATCCACGCGGTCCCAGGCTGCGCGGCTTGCCGGCCGGGCCTGTTCCCAGCTCAGGGACGAGCCGCCCTTGTAGCTTTCCCATTCCGAACGCAGTTGCGGTTCCGCCGTGTCCCAGTCGTCGTAGCGGCTGCGGGACTCCAGCCCATGGCGGTAGGCCGGTCCGTAGTCGTCGAAGCTGCGGCCCTGCTCGTAGTAGGACTCGTTCATGTAGTTGGAGCGCCAGTGGGCCTCCTCGGCAGTGGGGTTGATGGCCTCGCCCGCCGCGCTGCCCGCCAGGCCGCCGACGACGGCGCCGACCACGCCGCCGACCGCCATGCCCACCGGGCCGCCGACCATGCCAGCGGCCGCCCCGGCCACGGCACCGCCCGCCGCACCAATACCCGTGGCCACCGGATGGGAGCCCGGTTCGTCGCTCAGCGGGTCGCGGTTGAGATCCTTGTCTTCAGCTGCCATGATGATGCTCCTTCGATTTGCGGGGGTGAACACTCGGCGTTGCTCGTGGCCCGCCGTCACCGGCCATGATGGGCCGGCCCCCGAACGCAGCCGTCAGCGAAGCCGAAGAACGGATGTAGGAAAACGACGGGCTGTCCGCGGTCCACCCGGAACCGGGCGCGCACATCCGCACGCAGCCCAGTCCTACACACCCGCTGCGGGTGCCACGCGCAAGCTTGGAGCACATGAAACAGCCCCTGCGGCGCACGGCCGCTCACCTTCATCTCTCCTATGGCGATGGCCAGGCTGGCGAGGGCCTGATCGGCCGGCGGTTCATGCTGGAGATCGAAGGCAGCGCGCTCACCGTCCATGTGGACCTCACGCCGAATTTCCAGGCACGCAATCGACATGCGGGAAGCTACCTGGATGCGTCCGCCCTCCTGCGCAACCACGACCGCCTGCGTTCGCTGCAGTGCGACGACAACCTGGTGCGCACGCGCCTCGTGCGCACCTGGAAGGACATGAGCGAGCCGCAGCTGCGCATGGTGCTGGACCTGGGGCCGCGCGGACACTTCGCGTATGCGGTCACGCCCCACCTGCTGTTCACCGGCGGGGTGCAGCTGGACGTCGTGGCCGTCCTCGATCCGGCCGGCTTCACTCCCCTGAGCGCGGAGCTGGCGCAATGAAGCGCCGGGGACCATGGCGGGGCATGCTGTCCGGCCTGTTGCTGATGTTCGGCACGCTCGTGCACGGCCTCCCTGGCCATGCGGGCGGCCCGGAGCTGCGCCAGCGCTACGCCCAGCTCCAGCCGGCCCTGCAGTCCAGTCCCTTCGGCAAGCCACTGGTGATCGATTCACAGGAAGAACAGGGGCGCCTCGTGGGCGAGGTGCACGCCATCCTCGAACATCCGTTCGCACGGGTGCAGCAGTCGATGTCGCAGCCGCCTCGCTGGTGCGACATCCTGATCCTGCCGTTCAATACCAAGTACTGCCATGCGGTGTGGACCGCCGAGCGCACGCCGGCGCTGCTCGTGCGCATCGGGCGCCGCCCTGACCAGCCCGTCGAGCAGGCGTTCTCACTGCGCTTCGACTACCGTGAACTGGCCTCGTCGGCCGACTACTTCGAAGCCCGCCTGACAGCCGACGAGGGGCCGGTCGGCACGCGCGATTACCGCATCACCATCTCGGCCATTCCGCTGGACGGCGGGCGCAGCTTCCTGCGTCTGTCGTATGCCTATGGCTTCGGTTTTGCGGGCAGGCTCGCGATGCAGGCCTACCTGGCCACCGCCGGCGCGGACAAGGTCGGTTTCACGCGGGTGGAGGGGCCTCGCGGCCAGGATGCGCTGATCGGCGGCATGCGCGGCGCGGTCGAGCGCAATGCGATGCGCTACTACCTGGCCATCGACGCCTTCATGGATTCGCTCGACGCTCCGCCGGCCCGGCAGGCCGAGCGCCGCATCGAGGCGTGGTTCGATGCCACCGAGCGGTATCCGCGCCAGCTTCGCGAAATGGACCGCCAGACCTACGTGGCGATGAAGCGCCACGAGGTCGAGCGGCAGCAGGTGCTGCTGCAGTGAGGGGCAGGATCAGCCGCGCAGGCCGGCGGCGTCGCGCAGGGCCGCGGCGCGGTCGGTGCGTTCCCAGGTGAATTCCGGCTCCTCGCGGCCGAAATGGCCGTAGGCGGCGGTCTTCTCGTAGATGGGACGCAGCAGGTCGAGCATCTGGATGATGCCCTTGGGCCGCAGGTCGAAGTGCTCGTTGACCAGTTCGGCGATCTTCTCGTCGGGGATGACGCCGGTGCCTTCGGTGTAGACGGTCACGTTCATGGGGCGGGCCACGCCGATGGCATAGGCCACCTGAACCTGGCACTGCCGCGCCAGTCCGGCGGCCACGACGTTCTTGGCCACGTAGCGTGCGGCATAGGCGGCCGAGCGGTCGACCTTGGACGGGTCCTTGCCCGAGAACGCGCCGCCACCGTGCGGGCAGGCGCCGCCGTAGGTGTCGACGATGATCTTGCGGCCGGTCAGGCCGCAGTCGCCCTGCGGGCCGCCGATGACGAAACGCCCGGTCGGGTTGATCAGGTAGCGGGTTTCCTTGAGCCACTCCTTGGGCAGCACGGGCTTGATGATCTCCTCGACCACCGCCTCGACGAAGCTGGACTTCATCTTGGTGCCTTCGCTCTGCTCCGGACTGTGCTGCGTGGACAGCACCACCGTGTCGATGCTGTGCGGGCGGCCGTCGACATAGCGCATGGTCACCTGGCTCTTGGCGTCCGGACGCAGGAAGGGGAGGCGCCCGTCCTTGCGGAGCTGCGCCTGCCGCTCCACCAGGCGGTGGGCGTAGTGCAGGGGGGCAGGCATCAGTTCGGGGGTTTCGTCGCAGGCGTAGCCGAACATCAGGCCCTGGTCGCCCGCGCCGGTGTTGAGGTAGTCGTCGCTCGCGTGGTCGACGCCCTGGGCGATGTCGTTGGACTGCTTGTCGTAGCAGACCATGACCGCGCAGCCCTTGTAGTCGATGCCGTACTCGGTGTTGTCGTAGCCGATGCGCTTGATCGTGTCGCGCGCCACCTGGATGTAGT
>DAIMZU010000328.1:0-4228 GCA_036733845.1 Ramlibacter sp. | reverse complement strand
CTTCTGCAGGTGGCGGATGAACTCCTGCACGTAGTTGACGTAGTCGTCGAGGTGGAACTCGCCTTGTTCGATGGGGACCAGGCGGGCGTTCTTCCAGTCGGTGATGTAGACCTTGTGGTCCTGCAGCATGGTCTGGACCGTGTCGCGCAGCAGCGTGGCGTAGTGGCCGGACAGCGGCGCGACGATCAGCACCGGCGGCTGTTTCTTCATGGCTTCGAGCAGGCCCGGATCGTCCGTGAAGCGCTTGAAGCGCCGCAACTCGCACATGGGCTTGTCGATCTCGACCGTTTCGTGGATGACCACCTCGCCGCCGCCCATCTTGACGGTCTTGATGCCGAATTCCGGCTTTTCGTAGTCTTTCCAGAGGCGGTACATCAGCTCGTAGCTGGCGGACATGCGCTGCGCCATCGGGTGGCCGCCCAGCCCGCTGACCGAGTTGCCATACAGCTTGGCGGCAGCCTGCGCGAAGTCGGCGAACGGCTCCATGAGGGTGCGCTGCGCTTCGTAGATCTGGTAGAGCATGTAAAAATCCGGTTGTGCAGTGCAGCAATATACGCTGGTCCGGGCTTTCGCAACAGTACGAAAACACCCGACACCTTTCGTAGGAGGCGCTTACTGGCCCTGTCGTCCAGCCGCCGGAGCTCCTCCGCGGATGAGCTACGTAATATTGGCACAAAAAAGCCGCCCCTCGGGCGGCTTATGTCACACAAAGCTCGGCCGTCAGAGTACTTTGGCGATTGATTCGCAGACGTAGTCGATGTTCTTGCTGTTCAGCGCCGCCACGCACATGCGTCCGGTGTCGGTGCCGTAGACGCTGAATTCGTTGCGCAGGCGCACCATCTGGTCCTTGCTGAGGCCGGAATAACTGAACATGCCGATCTGGTCGGTGATGAAGCTCATGTCCTGCTTGACGCCGGCGGCCTTGAGCTTCTCGACCAGCGCCAGGCGCATCTGCTTGATGCGCAGGCGCATTTCGCCCAGTTCCTTCTCCCACAGCGCCCGCAGCTCGGGGGTGGTCAGCACCATGGTGACGACCGTGGCCCCGTGGGTGGGCGGGTTGCTGTAGTTGGTGCGGATCATGATCTTGAGCTGGGACAGCACCCGCGATGCCTCTTCCTTGTCCTGGCAGAGCACCGACAGGGCGCCCACGCGCTCACCGTAGAGGCTGAAGCTCTTGGAAAACGAGGTGGCGACCAGGAAGGTGAGGCCCGACGCCACGAACTTGCCGATGACCGCGCCGTCCTCGGCGATGCCGTAGCCGAAGCCCTGGTAGGCCATGTCGAGGAAGGGCACCAGCTTGCGCTGCTGGCAGGCGGCCACGACCTGGTCCCACTGCTCGGCGGTGATGTCGTAGCCGGTGGGGTTGTGGCAGCACGCGTGCAGCACGACGATGGTGCCTTCGGCCGCGGCCTGCAGCGCCGCCAGCATGGCCGGGAAGTCCAGCCGGCGGGTGGCGCCGTCGTAGTAGGGATAGCTCTCGACCGTGAAGCCCGCCTGGGTGAACAGGGCGCGGTGGTTTTCCCAGCTGGGGTCGGAGATCAGGACCTTGGCGCCCGGGTTGATGCGGCGCAGGAAGTCGGCGCCGATCTTGAGGCCGCCGGTGCCGCCCAGGGCCTGCACGGTGGCCACGCGGCCGCTCTTGACGGGCTCGCTTTCGGCCCCAAATACGAGGTTCTTGACTGCGTTGTCGTAGGCTGCAATGCCATCGATGGGCAGGTAGCCGCGCGCCTTGGGCGCTTCCATCATCTGCTTTTCAGCCTCGAGCACGCACTGCAGCAGGGGCAGCTTGCCGTCGTCGTCATAGTAGACGCCGACGCCGAGGTTGACCTTGTGCGGGTTGGCGTCGGCGTTGAACTGCTCGTTCAGACCCAGGATGGGGTCACGCGGGGCCAGCTCGACGGCGGAAAACAGAGACATGGAGATCCTTGTGGATGGGCGGGCCGCCCGAAGGCGCCAAGGCAGCCGGCCGGGGGTTGATGTACGCTTTTCGACCGCCCGCAATTCTAAGCGTTTGTCCGTAGTACTTTTCAATGCCTGAAGCCGTCGATACTCCTGCCGCCGAACGTTCGGGCACCTTCGTGACCTACCCCGGCTCTCCTTTCGAGCTGTACCAGCCGTATCCGCCCGCGGGCGACCAGCCGCAGGCCATCGACAAGCTCGTCGAGGGCGTGCAGGACGGCGAAGTCTTCCAGACCCTGCTGGGCGTGACCGGGTCGGGAAAGACCTTCACCATGGCCAACGTGATCGCCCGCCTCGGACGGCCGGCGATCGTGTTCGCGCCCAACAAGACCCTGGCTGCGCAGCTTTACAGCGAGTTCCGGGAGTTTTTCCCGAAGAACGCGGTGGAGTACTTCGTCAGCTACTACGACTACTACCAGCCCGAAGCCTACGTGCCGCAGCGCGACCTGTTCATCGAGAAGGACAGCTCGATCAACGAGCACATCGAGCAGATGCGCCTGTCGGCCACCAAGAGCGTGCTGGAGCGCCGCGACACCGTCATCGTGGCCACGGTGAGCGCCATCTACGGCATCGGGGCGCCCGAGGACTACACCCAGATGCGCTTCATCTGTCGGGTGGGCGACCGCATCGGCCAGCGCGACGTGATCGGCCAGTTGATCCGCATGCAGTACACGCGCAACGAGACCGACTTCTCGCGCGGCACCTTCCGCGTGCGCGGCGACACCATCGACGTGTTCCCCGCCGAGCACAGCGAGCTGGCGATCCGCCTGGAGCTGTTCGACGACGAGATCGAATCGCTGCAGCTGTTCGACCCGCTCACCGGCCGCATCCGCCAGAAGGTGCCGCGCTTCACGATCTACCCCTCGAGCCACTACGTCACCCCGCGCGAGAAGGTGCTCTCGGCGGTGGAGTCGATCAAGATCGAACTGGCCGAGCGCCTGAAGGAGCTGGTGTCCGCGGGCAAGCTGGTGGAGGCGCAGCGCCTGGAGCAGCGCACGCGCTTCGACCTCGAGATGCTGGCCGAGGTCGGCCACTGCAAGGGCATCGAGAACTACACGCGCCACCTGTCCGGGGCGCCGCCCGGCGCCCCGCCGTCCACGCTGACGGACTACCTGCCCAAGGACGCGCTGATGTTCCTGGACGAGAGCCACCAGATGATCGGGCAGCTGGGCGCCATGTACAACGGCGACCGGGCGCGCAAGACCACGCTGGTCGAGTATGGCTTCCGGCTGCCCTCGGCCATGGACAACCGGCCGCTCAAGTTCGAGGAGTTCGAGGCGCGCATGCGCCAGGTCATCTTCGTCTCGGCGACCCCGGCCGACTACGAGAAGACGCACGCCGGCCAGGTGGTCGAGCAGCTCGTCCGTCCCACCGGGCTCGTGGACCCCGAGGTCGAGGTCCGACCGGCCGTGCACCAGGTCGATGACGTGCTGCAGGAGATCCGCATCCGCACCGAGAAGAACGAGCGCGTGCTGATCACCACCCTCACCAAGCGGATGGCCGAGCAGCTGACCGACTACCTCGCGGACAACGGCGTCAAGGTGCGCTACATGCACAGCGACATCGACACCGTCGAGCGCGTCGAGATCCTGCGCGACTTGCGCCTGGGCGCCTTCGACGTGCTGGTGGGCATCAACCTGCTGCGCGAAGGCCTCGACATCCCCGAGGTATCGCTGGTGGCCATCCTCGACGCCGACAAGGAGGGATTCCTGCGAGCCGAGCGCTCACTCATCCAGACCATCGGCCGCGCGGCCCGCAACCTGCACGGCCGCGCCATCCTGTACGCGGACACCATCACCCAGTCCATGCGCAAGGCCATCGGCGAGACCGAGCGCCGCCGCGCCCGGCAGGTCGCCCATAACGAAGCCCACGGCATCACCCCGCGCAGTATCGTCAAGCAGGTGCGTGACCTCATCGACGGCGTCTACAGCGAAAAAACCAGCAAGGAAATGGAGAAGCAGGAACTGCAGCGCGCCCTCGCGCAGGACCTGTCGGAGAAGGACGTGGCCAAGGAAATCAAGCGCCTGGAAAAGCAGATGCTCGAGCACGCGCGCAATCTCGAGTTCGAGAAGGCGGCGCGGGTGCGGGATCAGCTGGCGCTATTGCGCGAGCAGGCGTTCGGCGGGTCGGCGCACGACAATGTGGTGCCGCTTTCGCGAGGAGGATGAGCGGTTCTGGTTTTGAAGCAGAGGGCCCTCTGCGTCAAAACTACAAAACCCAGCCCTAGGGTTATCCCCAACCCCTCCTCCCCGCCCCCGTCCTACACTGG
>DAIMZU010000327.1:0-4235 GCA_036733845.1 Ramlibacter sp. | reverse complement strand
CACCGCCTTCAGGTCGTCCGGGCTCGCGCCCGGTCGAAGCGGACGATGGAGGTGCGAGCGGGGTGGCAGCTCCACATCGTCTTCCTCCTGGTAGACGTTGTAGGGAATGTCCAGGTTCACCGGGCCGGGACGACCGGTCACCATCGTGTCCATGGCCTGTCGCAATGCCAGCGGCAGCATGTCCACGCGGGACGGCTGGAAGGCCCGCTTGACGACCGGCCGCATCACCTGCGCGAAATCAGCCTGGTTGTGCTTGTACAGCTCCTGGAACGGTGCGCGGTTGTGCTGCGAGGTCGGCACATTGGAAGTAATGGCCATGAAGGCCGACGAGTCCGCCAGCGCGGTCGCCAGCGACATCACCATGTTGGCCGAACCCGGCCCGGTCGAGGTCAGCGTGGCCACCGGCCGGTGCTTGACCCGGAAATACGCGTCGGCCATGTGCCCCGCGCACTGTTCGTGGCGCGGCGAGACCAGCTGGATCCGGTCGCGACGGTCGTACAACGCGTCGAGGATGCCCACGTTGCCGTGTCCGCACACGCCGAAGATGTACGGCACCTTCTCCTGCACCAGGTAATCGGCGATCAGTTCGCCACCCTTCATCCTGCCCATGCTGTTCCTTCCTGTCGTGTGTCTTGATCGCCTTCAGGGCGTGATCGAGATGACCCGCTCTTCCGTCATTTCGTGGACCGCGTAGCGCGGCCCCTCCCGGCCGAAGCCGCTGTCCTTGGAACCACCGTAGGGCATGACGTCAACCCGCGAGCTCGAGGTCTCGTTGATGTGCACGCCGCCCACCTGCAACTTGCGTGCGGCCGCCAGGGCGTTGTCGAGCCGGTTCGTGAACAAACCCGCCGCCAGCCCGAAGGGCGTGGCATTCACGCGCGCCACGGCCTCCTCGAGCGTGTCGAAAGGCACCAGGGACATCACGGGGCCGAAGACCTCGCTGCAGCCTACGCGCATGTCGTCGCGCACGTCCGCCAGCAGCGTCGGCGGCACCACCGCGCCATGCCGGCGGCCACCCGCGAGCAGGCGAGCGCCGCCCGCGACGGCCTCGTCGATCCAGGCCTCGATCCGGTGCGCCGCCTCTTCGCTGATGACGGGCCCGACCACGCAGGCGGGGTCTGCCGGGTCCCCGTACGGCAGCGCCTGCACCAGCGGTTGCAACCTCGCCTGCACCTGCGCCATGATGCTGCGCTGCACCAGCAGGACCTGGATCGATGTGCAGACCTGTCCCGCCTTGCGGTAGGCGGCATTGACCACCTTGGGCAGCGCCGCGTCCAGGCAGGCGTCGTCGCACAGGACGGTGAAGGCGATGGAGCCGAGTTCCATCTGCGTGCGCCGCAAGCCGGCCTGACGCTGGATGATCCGGCCGACTTCAGTGCTTCCGGTGAATGCGAAGAATCGGATGCGTTCGTCCTCCTGCAGGAGACGGACGGCATCGCCGGCGCCATGGACCACGCCGATGAATCCGCGCGGCACCCCGGCAGCCACCAGTACATCGGCCAACAGACAGGCCGTCAGAGGGGTGTGCAGCGAGGGCTTGAGGATCACGGCGTTGCCGGCGGCCAGGGCGGGGCCGAGTTTGTGCGTGACGGTGTTCAGCGGCGAGTTGAAGGGCGTGATGGCGAGCACCACGCCGAGGGGAACACGCATCGTGAAGGCGATGCGCCCGCCCTGTCCCTGCACGCCTCCCATCGGTATCACCTCACCGGCCAGGCGCCTGGCCTCCTCGGCCGACAGCCGCAGGGTCTGGATCGCCCGGCGCACCTCACCTTGCGCGTCGCTGCGGGTGAACCCGGCTTCGCGCCGCATGGATTCGATGAACTCCTCCTGGCGCGTGCCCAGGATCTCCGCGGCCTGGTCCAGCCAGGTGCCGCGGTCATGGCCGCTCGGGTGGGTGGACGTGAAGGCGGCATGCGCCGCATCCACTGCCGAACGCAGCTGCTGTGCGGACGCTTCCCCGACTGCGGCGAAGGCCTCCAGCGTGTACTTGTCCCGTATGGCAAGCTGCGCACCTTCACCGGCGACCCACTCGCCTGCGATCAGCTGGCGCGCCTGCGCGTGAACCGTCGCCGTCCTGGCGGCCGTGCCCGCGTTCATCGCGCGTCCTCCTCGTCGGTGGCGGGCGTTGTGATCACGAAAAAGACCAGACCCCGGGTACCGGTGTTCGCAAAGCCGTGCCGAACTCCCGGCGGGACATAGACGTAATCGCCCGGACGCATGAGGTGACGCGCTCCGTCCAGCGTCAGCACGCCCTCCCCCTCGGTCACGTAGTAGATCTGTTCCTGCACGCGGTGCACATGTTCCTCGACGAATGCCGCGGGTGCGTAATGCGAGATCCGGAAGTCGACCCGGCGTGTGCCGGTGTTCTGCGCATCCACCAGCGCCTTGGAGAGCGCGCCGCCGAAGTGACCCGGGTATTCGCGCCAGTCCAGCCGCGCCATCGCCTGCACCAGCGCCGCCCCCTGCGGGGTGCCATCACTCATTGCATCTCTCCTTGGTTTCATCGAAGGTTCAAAGCCAGAGGATCTTCTTGCGAAGTTCCAGGTCATCCCGCAGCGGACCGGCCGCACCCGTGTGGAATACCGACCCCCGCTCCAGTGCGAAGACGCGGTCCGCCAGCGCGAGCACCAGGTCCAGGTTGTGCTCGACGATCACGATGGCCACGTCCTTGCGCAGACGGTCGAAGACGGTGAACAGCTCCTGCACCACCGATGGAGCGAGGCCCTCGAAGGGCTCGTCCAGCAGCAGCAGGCGCACGTTGCCGGACAGGGCCCGGGCCACGGCGGCCATCTGCTGCTCGCCGCCCGAGAGATAGTCCGCGGCGACGTTCATGCGGTCTTTCAGCCGGGGGAAGTACTCGAGGATCCGCTCCTCGCTCCAGGCCACGCCGTGGCTGCCGTCGGTGCGCCGGGCCAGGCGGCCGAGCGCGAGGTTCTCGGCCACCGTCATGCCGGCGAACAGGCCGCGGCCCTGCGGCACGTAGCCGATCCCCATGCGCGCGATGTCCGGCGCCGGCAGGCCGGCGATGTCGCGGCCCTCGAAGGTGATGGAACCCGCGGCGGGCGGCAGCAGGCCGCACAGGGTCTTGAGCAGTGTGGACTTGCCCGCACCATTGCGCCCCAGCAGGGCGACGATCTCGCCATCGCAGACGTCCAGTTCCGCATCGACCAGGATGTGGCTCTTGCCATAGAAGGCCTGAATACCGCTGGCCGCGAGGATGCGCGGGCGGGTCGCATCGGCGACGGCGGTGCGGCCGGTCACCGGCGGGACGCCGGTTCCGGTGTAGATCTCCTGCACGCGTCGGTCGGCACGCACCACCTCCGGGGCGGCGCTCAGCAGCACCCGGCCCTCGTTCATCACCGTCACGGTGTGCGAGAAGGCAAGCACCCGGTCGATGTCGTGCTCGACGATCAGCACCGGGATGTCCCGGGCGATGGACTTGACCAGGCGTGCAACGCGTTCCCGCTCGGCGGCTGCGAGGCCGGCCAAGGGTTCGTCCAGCAGCAGCACCCGCGGCTTGGAGGCCAGCGCGATGCCGAGGTCGACCAGCCGCTGGCCGCCATACGACAGGTCGCCCGCCAGCACCTCCTCGATGCCCTGCAGGCCCAGGAACTTCATCAATTCCGCCGTCTCCGCCTGAACGGCCGCGTCCGCGTTGGCATCGCGCCAGATGTTGAAGCGCCCTGGATGCCGCGCCTGCAACGACAGCCGCAGGTTCTCGCGGATCGGCAATCCCTTGAACAGGTTGGTGATCTGGAAGGACCGCGCGATGCCGCGTTCGCACACCGCGGCCGCGTCCAGCCCCTGGATTTCATGGCCCTGCAGGCGCACCACCCCGGCGCTAGGCGGGAACATGCCCGACAGTAGATTGAACGCCGTGGTCTTGCCGGCTCCGTTGGGACCGATCAATGCGTGGACCTGCCCGGCTTCCACCTGGAGGTCGACGCCCTCCACGGCCCGGATGCCGCCGAAATTCCGGCAGAGGCCCTGCGCCTGCAGAACGATGCCGGCGGCACCCTCGGGGCGCAGGAAGCCGGGCAGGGGAAGTCCCTCGTGGATCTGCCTGCGGCTCATGGCGGCGCTCTCGGTGGGTGCCGGGCGCCAGCGGGCCTGCAGCTTGCGCAAGATGCCGGTGAGGCCTTCCGGCGAGAAGATCACGAACCCTACGAAGACGAGGCCGAACCAGAACAGCCAGTCGCTCGTGTAGATCGAGAAGAGCTCGCGGAAGACCAGGT
>DAIMZU010000326.1:0-4261 GCA_036733845.1 Ramlibacter sp. | reverse complement strand
CGCGACCACCCGCGATATGAAAGTTCGCGATCTCGAGGACATGTTTGAGCTTGAGCGCAGCCGCGTGGATCTCCGAACTGTCGTGTTCCAGTGAAATCTCCAGCCTGAGAATCTCCACGTGCCGGTCCGCATCGCGCAGATGGCTGCGCAACTGGCGCTGCCAAGGCTTGGACGGAGGGAGCCTCTCCAGCAAGGCCTGCACGATGACATCCACGTCGTTGATGCCCTTGCCGATCGCCTCAAAGTGAGCCGCGGCGGACTCTGGCGGGAAGTCCGATTCCGCCACTTGCGTCCCAACGTCCAGCAGGAGTTTTTGCGTCACTCGCGCACGCCCAGCTTGACGTCAGCCACGAGCCGACTCTTCATCGCCCTGTCTCGAAACGAGGGGTCGCCCATCTCCAACCGGTACCACTCGTTCCAGATCCACAGGCTGCCGACCAGATCCACGAACAGCACTTGTCCGGCGTCGCCCTGGACCTGTAGCACTCCATGCCCTTTGGCCCAGTTAAAGACCAGGAGGTGCTTTCCAGGCGGCACGGCGATCCGAATCAGCGAAGCCGGGATGGTCGTCACCAACCGCTCCCCGGCAATGCCCACCTTGACCCTATTGGCGGCATCTCCCCACCGGTGGCGGACGAGATAGATGGTCAGCTGACCGGCGACCGGCTCGAACCGCTTGGCTCGCGATTCGGCTTCTTCGTCAGGGACGGCTTCCGGCGTGCATATCGCCTTGATCCCGGGGCCATTCCTCGCGCGGTAGCACTGCGGTCCCACGGAGCTGCCCCGCAGGAAGCTTGCGCAACCGGGCAGTAGCAAGCTCCCGGTGACGCAGCTCATCCAAGCCAGTACTGCGCGCCTGTCCATGACTTCAGCTCCTTGGCCACCGCTGATGCTGGTCGTCGATCACGTATGCATGTGAGTGCTGCCGAGCGTCGTCCACGGCCGGGCTCTGCAGGTGCTCATCGCCTTCTTTCAGATCACCGTGGGTATGAGGAACCTCCACCGGATCGTCCTTGGGCCAAAGCCAGAGACTCGCGAACGTGGTCACTCCCGCCAGAATGCCCAGAGCGATGAAGCTGGCGTTCAGGCCGGCCTTGGCGCCCAGCCATCCGGCGACCGGGTAGGTGATGAGCCAACAGGCGTGCGAAAGCGCGAACTGCGCGGCGAAAAGCGCTGGTCGGTCCTGCTCGCTGGCCGAGCGGCGCAGCAGCCTGCCGGACGGCGTTTGAGCGAGGGAGTAGCCCATGCCCAACAGCAGCCACAGCACCACGAGCGCCGCATAGTTGCCCGTCGCCAAGGGTCCAAGCAGCAGGCCGATGGTCAGGACAGACGCGCCAAAGACCATGACGCGCCGGTCGGGCAAGCGCTCCAGGAGCTTGGGTAGCCCAAGGGCAATCAGCATGGAGCCGCCGCCGAAGGCCGCCAGTGCGCCGGCCGTGAAACGCTGGTTGAGCTGCAGCTGGCTCTGCACCAGCACCACCGTGTTGACGATGACCATGGCGCTGGCGGACGCGACAGCGAGGTTCAACGCTAGCAAGCCGCGCAGCCGCGGTGTGGAGAGGTAGATGCGGCTGCCGCGCGTGGTGCGCTCGTAGATGCTGCGCCGCGGCGGCTGCTTTGCCTTGGGGAGCACGGTAGAGACAACCAGTACGGCCGAGGCGACGAAACCCACAACCGTCCCAAGGAAAAGGCTGTGGAAGCTGACCACGGTCAGCAGTGCTGCAGCCAGCGCCGGACTGGCCAGGCTCTCAAGGTCATAGGCCAGGCGCGATAGCGACAAGGCCTTGGTGTAGTCCGCCTCCTTGGGCAGCACATCAGGGATCGTCGCCTGGAATGTGGGCGTGAAACCCGCAGAGGCCGACTGCAACACGAAGATCAGCACGTAGACCTGCCAGATCTCCGTGACGAAGGGCAGCACCAGCGCGACGGCGGCGCGCACGAGGTCCAGCGCAACCAGCAAGGTGCGGCGCGGCACCCTGTCGGCAAACGCCGAGGCGATGGGTGCGACGCCGATGTAGGCCACCATCTTGATGGCCAGCGCGGTGCCGAGCACTGCGCCCGCGTCCGCACCTGCCAAGTCGAAGGCCAGCAGGCCCAGTGCGACGGTGGCCAGCCCTGTTCCGACCAGCGCAATGACCTGGGCGAAGAAAAGGTGGCGGTACGTCCGATTGGCAAGGACATCCAACATGGCGGTGCTCCGCGAAAGGGGGACAGACGCCAGCAGGCGCAATGCCTGCTGGCGCCGCAACGGTCAAAGACCGATCAGTTGCCGGTGAAGTTGGCAGCGATGAAGTTGCCCTGCGGCGTGAAGAACATGTAGAGGTTCGCCTTGGACTTGTCGGCAGCGGCCGGATCCTTGAAGGTGACCTTCCATTCCTTGCCCTTCTGGCCATCGACCTGCTCGGGCGTGCCGGGCTTGATGCTCTGCCAGGACTTGTCGAGCTTGCCGCCGGCGATGAGCGCCTGCTGGCGCTTCACGGCGCAGCCCGACACGGTCTCGGCCTTGGCTGGCGTGTTGCCGTGGAAATGGCAGTCGCCGTCACCGCCGGCAAAGGCGGGAGCGGAGAGGCTGAATGCGGCCATGGCGGCCATCGAGACGAACAGTTTCTTCATGGAAAACTCCTTTGGTGGGGGGTGGGGGAAAACTCAAAGAACGCGGCCATCAGAGGCTCTCGCGTCCCGTGCGGGTGCTCTTGTCGATGTCCATGTCTTCATGCAGGTGCTTGTGCTCCTCCTCGGGGAAGCGCAGGTTCTCTGCATCGAAGTCGTGGTGGTAGCCGTGCAGTTGCATCAACAGCAACAGCGCGCCGAGCGTCATCAGTGCGTTGTTCGAGAACGTGCTGAACCGCTGGAACGACTCACGCTTGCGCCACAGGGACAGCAGGGCGACCATGACCACGAGAGCGGCGATCTGCCCGATCTCAACGCCGACGTTGAAGCTCAGGATCCGCATCAGCATGCTGAAGTTGTCGTCGCCCAGCGGCAGTTGCTGCAGGCGGGTGGACAGGCCGAAACCGTGCAGCAGCCCGAAGGCGAAGACGACACGCAGTAGGTTGGGCGACGGGCGGTTGAAGTACTTCTGGAAGCCGCCGTTGTTGTCGAACCCCTTGTAGATGACGCTGATCGCGATCAGTGCATCCACGAGCCAGAAGTTCCAGGTGATCTTCAGGAACGTCGCGAAGATCAGCGTGATGCAGTGGCCCAGCGTGAACGCCGTGACGAACTTGGCCACATCGGTGAACTTCGTGAGGAAGAACACCACACCGAACAGGAACAACAGGTGGTCGTAGCCGGTCAGCATGTGGCTGGCGCCCAGCCCGATGTACTGCAGGTAGCCGCCATCCAGCATGCGCTGCTTGTCGGCCTCGGAGATGCCGTGCGCCCAGGCGGCCGCGGCGGAGAGGAGCAGGCCCACCGCGAGCAGCGGCCGGGCAAGACGTTGGAACATGATTTCCTTTACTGCTGGTGAAAAATCAGGGAGACGGGGAAGCGCTCGCGCCTCCCCTATCAAGCTCAGGCTTGCGGCAGGGGTTCGGGTTCCGGCTCAGGCTTGGCCTGATCCGACCGCTTCAGGACGAGACCGCACAACGCGGGCAGGACCAGCAGCGTCAGGACCGTCGCGGTGATCAGGCCGCCGATCACGACCGTTGCCAGCGGCCGCTGTACCTCGGCCCCAGTGCCGGTACCGAACGCCATCGGGATGAAGCCCAAGGACGCGACCAGAGCGGTCATCAGGACGGGTCGCACGCGCTCCATCGCGCCTTCGATCACGGCCGCGCTAGTCGCCATGCCGTCTTCCAGCCGCTTACGGATTGCCGAAATCATCACGAGGCCGTTGAGCACCGCCACACCTGACACGGCGATGAATCCCACAGCAGCGGAGATCGAGAACGGAATGTCGCGAATAGCCAGCGTGAACACGCCGCCCGCCACTGCCATCGGGATGGTGGCCAACACCGTCGCCGTCAGCGCAGCGCTGCCGATGGCCAGGTAGAGGACCGCACTGATGAGCACCAGGCACGCCGGGATGATGATGGCCAGCCGCTTGGAAGCAGCCTGCAGGTTCTGGAACTGGCCGCCCCATTCGATCCACGCGCCGGTTGGCAGCTTGATCTCGGCGTCGATGCGCTTCTGCGCTTCGGCGACAAAGCTGCCCAGGTCCCGCCCGCTGACGTTCGCCTCGACATACAGGCGGCGCTTGCCGTTGTCACGACTGACCTCGTTCAGACCTTGCGTGAACTTGAACTGCACCAGCGAACCC
>DAIMZU010000325.1:0-4270 GCA_036733845.1 Ramlibacter sp. | reverse complement strand
CTAGCCGTCCATCCGTCAAAATCCTCGAAAGACGAGTTTTCACACAGCCTCGGCCGAAAGTAGACATGCGGCAACGCTGGGCGATGCTTGGCTTGGACCTGCAGCGCAGAGATTGAGGTGCCGCATCGCCTTGCGCTGGAGCCCTGGGGACCACGGCGTGAATGGGCACCTTGAGGTCCCTGCACCAAGCGCCATGGAAGGGATAACGCTTTGGCAGACACGCCTGCGTGCGAAATTGGTGACACTAGATGGTTTGCCCAGACACGCTTTCCGATGCCGACACCCGCAGCCCCGCCCTTGGATTACGAAGCCATCTTCAGATCCACTGCGAGCGCGTACCTCATCCTTGACGCGGACCTGTTCATTGTTGAGGTAAACGACGCTTACTTGCAGGCGACGTCCCGCACCCGGGAGAGCGTGCTTGGGAGACACATCTTCGAAGCGTTCCCCGAGAACCCGAGCGATCCGCAGGCGACCGGCGTCAGGCGATTGCGCGAGTCACTTCAACGGGTGATCCAGTCGCGTACCGCAGACACGGTCGGCCTCCTGCAATACGACATTCCCATCGGCCAGCCGGGGCAGGAACGCTTCGAGAAACGGTACTGGAGCCCGGTCAACTCGCCGGTGCTCGATCGGGAAGGCAGGCTCACGAACATCATCCACCAGGCGATCGACGTGACGGCGCGGGTCGCGTCCGAGATCGACCTTCGCGTCAGTGAGGATCGATTCCGGGCCTTGAGCCATGCCACAGGCGACGTCATCTATCGCATGAGCCCGGACTGGGCTTTCATGGACCAAGTGGATGGACGCGGTTTCCTGAAAGACAGGGCTGCCAGAGGTGAGTGGCGCATTGAAGAGTACGTTCCCGCCGAGAGCATCGCCGCGGTGAGGCAGGCGATCGATGAGGCTGTCCGCACGAAGTCGACCTTCGACCTAGAACATCCGGTGCTGCGCGCGGACGGCAGTCGGGGATGGACTGTCTCCCGGGCCGTGCCCGTGCTGGACAGCCGGGGAAACATCGTCGAATGGCTCGGCTCCGCAAGCGACGTTTCCGCCCGCAAGTTGGCCGAAGAGCAGTTGCAGATCGCCAACCAGAAGAAAGACGAGTTCCTGGCAATGCTCGCGCACGAGTTGCGTAACCCGCTGGCGCCGATTGCTGCCGCAGCCGACTTGATGCGACTTGCCGCGCATGACGAGTCGCGGGTGCGCAAGGTCAGTGAGGTCGTCGGTCGCCAGGTTCGACACCTGATCGGGCTCGTTGACGATTTGTTGGACGTCTCGCGCGTCACCCGAGGACACGTGGACCTCGATTGCGTCCCCCTGGACCTGCGAACCGTCATCCAGGACGCGATCGAGCAGGTCCATCCGATGCTCGAGGAGCGGCGGCACCGTCTGGTCTTCCACACCACCCCCTTCGCCGCAACCGTGAATGGCGACGCCAAGCGGCTGATCCAGGTCGTGACCAATCTGCTGGCCAACGCCGGCAAGTACACGCCGGAAAGGGGTGAAATCTCGGTGAGCCTGGGGCAGGACCGGACTCACGTTTCGGTCGTCATCCGCGACAACGGAATAGGCATGAGCCCGGCGCTGATCGACCATTGCTTCGAGCTGTTCGTCCAGGCCGAGCGGACGTCTGAGCGAGCCCCAGGCGGCCTTGGGATCGGTCTTGCGCTCGTCAAGAGCCTGGTGGAACTTCACGGAGGACGAATCGCCGCCCATAGCGACGGAGAGGGGCGGGGAAGCACGTTCACCGTCACCCTTTCGAGGATCGACGACACCGCGACTGCCGGCAGCAGTGCATCAGCCACCCTGGCGCCTGCGCTGAGCCGGTTGCGGGTGTTCGTGGTCGACGACAACGCCGATGCCGCACACATGCTCGCCATGCTGATCGACAGCCTTGGCTATGAGGCGTCGGTCGAGACGCATCCGCGCCTGGCGCTCGAGCGAATCACCCGCGAGCAACCTGACGTCTGCCTCCTGGACGTCGGGATGCCCGACATCGATGGCCATGCGCTCGCACGGTCCATCCGCGACGCAACGGCCGAGGCGCCGATGCTGGTGGCCATCACGGGCTACAGCCAGCCGCAGGATCGATCCGCAGCACTGGAGGCGGGCTTCCACGAGCATTTTGCAAAGCCCGTGGACAGCACGAAGCTCGCCAAACTGCTGTCGACCCTACGTCCACGCTCGCGGTAGATCGCTGGGGCCGTCGCCAGGCCCGCGCTCCGGGCACAGGTCTGCTTCCGACCCGAAGCAGTCCTGACGGTCGCAAACGAGGGGGCCTCGCGACAGCGAGGCTACAACTTGCCATCCGACATTCCGTTCGCGATCGCCGGCCGTGCTGAGCGGCCGGAGTCTTTCAAGTGGCCAATCTACTGATTCGGGTTTCCACAGGTGTGGAAAGGCACACTTGGTTCGCGCAAGGCGCGCTTCTAGAGTGCTCTCACGGACGTTATCGAACCTGAGGAGCACCATGAACGCCGGTCAACTCACCGAAATGCACAACTCGGACACGCCCTCGCTCATTCACCTCGAGGATGCAATTAACGGTTGGGACCTTTCCCCCCCGAACGCAGCCATCCGATTCGAGGAGAAGCTGGCAAGGGAGGAAGGCTGGACACGAGGCAAGGCGCTCGAGGTCGTTGCCGAGTACCGCCGGTTCCTTGTGCTCACGCAAGTAGCCGACGGTCCCGTGTGCCCATCCAGGGATGTCGATGCCGCGTGGCACCTGCACCTGACGCAAACCCGAGACTACCGCCACTTCTGCTTGACGGTGTTAGGCAAGTTCCTCCATCACGAGCCGTCTCGAGAAGGCGCAGGCGAATACCTCAGGCATCGCGCCATGTACGCCTTCACGCTGGAGGCTTACCGGCGCCACTTCGCGGAGGAGCCTTCCCCGGATATCTGGCCCTCGCCAGACATGCGGTTCTCGCACGTTCCTTTGAGCACACCATCGCCCGGGGGATGGACGATGGGGCCCGTCCTTGCAAACCACTGGGTGCGGGTGCCACTGGTCCTGCTGATACTGGTCGCCCTCGGCGCCGTGAGCACGGCAGTCCTCGTCGACGGGCTGCGCTTCTTGAATATGTGGATGGCTTTGGTTCTGTACGTGTCAGGCCTCGTCATGTGTGTCGTAGCGACACAAGGCAAAGAGCCCGGGCGCATGAGCGACCGCGCGACACCTCTTGATGCGTTTGAGGCGGCTTATCTCGCCGGAGGCGAAAAGCGGGTCTTGGCTGCCGCCATTGCCGGGCGGATCCACCTCGGCGAACTCAGGATCGACGCCACACGGAAGGACAAAGGAAATGCCATCACCGGCGGCCAGTTGATCCGACTGGACACCACTCCTGCGTCAAGGCTCGATCCCATGGAAGCGCAGGTGCTTGCGGCTGCAAGGCCGGGCCCCGTGGACATGGATGCTCTGGCGCGCGCCATCCAACCCCAGGTCCAGCAGATCGCAGCGCGATTGACATGCGCCGGCCTGCTCACCCTTCCCCGGACGATACCGTTGGCCAGCCTGGCCACCGTGGCGACACTCGCCCTTGTGTGGGCCGTGGGGGTCGCAATGTTTTTCGGCGCGTTGCATGGGAGTGACAAGTTGGCGACGATCCTTTATTCGAAATTTCTCGTCTTCACGGCAATCGCATTGGTGGTACTGAGCGCCCCCGGGCAGGAAACGACGGACAAAGGCAAGCGAGCCCTTGCGTCCTTCACGAAGAGGATGGGTGCCCTCAAGACGTGGGTTGCAAGCAAAGCGACCGGGGCCACCCCTCTGCCTCGTTCCACGGGCGCCGTCCCCGCAGCCACTTTGGCGGTTGCACTCTTCGGAAGCGCCGCCTTGATGTCCGATCCGCGGTACGCCGGCATCAACTTTCTCTTTTCCGGCAACGGAAGCGTGGCGACTGGAGGCTCCGACTCTGAAGGCGCCTGCGAGGCTGGAGGCGGTTGTGGAGGCTGCGGCGGCTGCGGCTGACCTCGGATCTAAGCCGCGACCGCATGGCACCTTGCCTCGGCCCGAACTATGAGTTCGGTGCTCCAGCGGTGAGCCCCGTCACCGTACCCGTCCCGCTCGATGACGACTGCACCCCCAGTAGAAGGGCGCGCGCTGCGGACAGGTGGTTCGACTCCAAGCTCCACGCGACCCATCGCCATGCACCTCAAGCCTGCTTGAGCCCGAGCCGCTGACGGCCGCGCTCATCCGGAGGCTTTGCTGACTGCGCTGCACGGAATAGCGGCCACGCCGCCCCACGCGCGGCCGGGTCCTCCTAAG
>DAIMZU010000324.1:0-4309 GCA_036733845.1 Ramlibacter sp. | reverse complement strand
TGGCGCTGGCCTACTCGCCCGGCGTCGCCGCGCCCTGTGAAGAAATCGAGCGCGATCCGTCTGCTGCGGCCCGCTACACCGCCCGCGGCAATCTCGTCGCGGTGATCTCCAACGGCACCGCCGTGCTGGGCCTGGGCGACATCGGCCCGCTGGCCGGCAAGCCGGTGATGGAAGGCAAGGGCTGCCTGTTCAAGAAGTTCGCCGGCATCGACGTGTTCGACATCGAACTGGCCGAGCGGGACCCGGACAAGCTGGTCGACATCATCGCGGCGCTCGAGCCGACACTGGGCGGCATCAACCTCGAGGACATCAAGGCGCCCGAGTGTTTCTACATCGAGCGCCGGCTGCGCGAGCGCCTGAACATCCCCGTCTTCCACGACGACCAGCACGGCACCGCGATCATCTCCTGCGCGGCCCTGCTCAACGGGCTGGAGCTGGTCGGCAAGAAGATCGACGAGGTCCGTCTCGTCGCGTCCGGTGCGGGCGCGGCGGCCATCGCCTGCCTGGACCTCATGGTGGAACTGGGGGTGTCCCCGCGCAACATCCGCGTGGTCGATTCCAAGGGTGTCATCTACCCCGGCCGCCCGGGCGGGCTCGACGCCTCGAAGGAGCGCTACGCCCAGGACACCGACGCCCGTACGCTGGCCGACGTCGTCCGCGGCGCCGATGTCTTCCTGGGCTGCTCCACGGCGGGTGTGCTCACGCCCGAGATGGTCAAGACCATGGCGGACAAGCCGCTGATCCTGGCGCTGGCCAATCCCGAGCCGGAGATCCGCCCCGAACTGGCCAAGGCGGCGCGTCCGGACTGCATCATCGCGACGGGCCGCTCCGACTACCCGAACCAGGTCAACAACGTCCTGTGCTTCCCCTACATCTTCCGGGGCGCGCTCGACTGCGGCGCCACGCGGATCACCGAGGCCATGAAGCTCGCCTGCGTGCGCGAGATCGCCGCGCTGGCCAAGGCCGACATCAGCGAGGAGGTCGCCACCGCCTACGCCGGCACCGAGCTGTCCTTCGGACCCGACTACATCATCCCCACGCCGTTCGACTCGCGCCTGATCCTGCGGATCGCGCCGGCGGTGGCGCGCGCGGCCGCTGAATCAGGCGTCGCCGAACGGCCGATCGCCGACCTGGAGGCCTACACCCAGGGCCTCACCCGCTTCGTCTACCAGACCGGCATGATCATGCGACCGGTGTTCCATGCCGCCCGTGCCAGCGGCGGCGCCCGCCGCATCGCCTATGCCGAGGGCGAGGACGATCGCGTGCTGCGCGCCGCGCAGATGGCGGTGGACGAGCGCATGGCGCGTCCCATCCTCATCGGCCGCCCTGCCGTGATCGAGGCGCGCATTGCCAAGGCCGGCCTGCGCATCCGCCTCGGCGCGGACGTGGACTGCGTCAATCCGGAAAGCGACGCGCGATTCCGCCAGTACTGGGAGACCTATCACCGGCTCATGGGACGCAAGGGCATCACGCCGGAGTTCGCCAAGGCGGCCGTGCGCCGCTCGAACACCCTGATCGGCGCGCTGAGCGTCCACCTGGGCGACGCGGACGCGATGCTGTGCGGACTGGTCGGCCGCTTCGAGGGTCACCTGGAGCATGTGCGCGACGTCATCGGACATGAACCCGGCGAAAGCGATTTCGCCACCCTGAATGCGGTCATGCTGCAGGAGCGGACGCTGTTCATCGCGGACACCTACGTCAACGAGAGCCCGGATGCGCCGCTGCTCGCCAGCATCGCCCGGATGGCCGCCGCCCAGGTGCGCCGCTTCGGGTTGCCGCCGAAGGTCGCCTTCCTGTCCCACGGCAACTACGGTTCCTCCAGCCGCGGCTCGGCGGCGCGCATGCGCGAGGCTCGGGACCTCTTCGTGAAGATGGCGCCGGACATCGAGTGCGATGGCGAACTGCAGGGGGATGCCGCCCTGTCGGAGGCCATCCGGCGCACGCAACTGATGGACAGCAGCCTCGCGGGCGAAGCCAACCTGCTGATCTGCCCCAACCTGGATGCGGCCAACATCCTGTTCAACGTGCTCAAGATGACCGGGGGGCAGGGCATCACCGTGGGCCCCATCCTGCTGGGCGCGCGGGCTCCGGTGCATGTGCTCACGCCCTCGGCCACGGTCCGCCGGGTGCTCAACATGACCGCGATCGCCGTCGCCGCGGCGGCGACAGCGGGCTAGGCGGCGTCCAGGAAGCCAAGGAAGCGGTTCAAGATCATGAGGTGATCGTCGATGAGGTGGTCTTCCAAGGCAGGCAGGCCCTGCTGCGGAACCCACCGGGCCGCGGCGGCATCGTCGCCGCCGCGCACGGGAGGCGGCCGCTCCAGCGGCAGGTCGAAGAAATGCGCGTGCGTGACCACGCGTCCGCGCTGGCTTCGGCGGGGGTCGTCGAACACCTGACGGTCCTTGAGGCATGCACGTAGCTGCGCATCCGAAAGCGGCAGCAGGGTCTCTTCCTTCAGCTCGCGCATCGCAGCCGCCAGCACGGTCTCGCGCGGATCGAGGAAGCCGCCGGGCAAGGCATCGAGGCCCTGGCCCGGGTGGCGCCCGCGCCGGATCAGCAGCACGTGTCCGGCCGCGCGCACCACCGCATCCACGGTCACCAGCACCACGGGGTAGGGCGCGACCGACCACTCTTCCTTCTCTCTCGCGATGTGCCGCGCTTCTTCCCGCAGCCGGGCGCTGTCCGGCGTACGGAGGAAGGCCGCGAGGAAGGCCTGGACGGCCGGCGGGACCTGCGGGCCGATCGCCGAAAGCGCGAGCTCTGGCGTCTCCGCGCCATGGAGCAGCGCGAGCAGATCGTCCTGCCGCGCCTGCACGTCGTGGAGGTCCTGCAATGTCCAGCCTGCGGGGACGGCCAGGGCGTCGTCCATCCGAAGCAGGCCGATGCGTGCGTTCGGCGCGGCGTGTCGCGCGGCGGCCGCCGCAAGTTCGCGTGCATTTCGCCCGTCATCCCACCACTCGCGCAGCGGCTCCACCGCGATCCCCGCGCGCGGGCTGTCGGCCAGGAGTTCACCCAGCAGCGCAGCGCGCTCCTCCCAGGTGAAGGGATGCCGGGGCGAGCGCGGCATGCGGGCGCCGGTGAGCGCCAGAACGACCTTCGGCGCGAGCGCAAGCGCCTGCCGGACGGCCGCGAGGGCTTCATGCGCCGGCACGTGGAAGCTGCCGGCGACGACCGCGAGATCGAACGCGCGGCTCATGGGGGTGCCAGCCCCCGCAGGAGTTCGTCGAGCTGGCGACGTGCGATGGGGTCGACCGGGCCGGGTTCGCACAGGTAGATCTCGCCGGCAGGCCGGGACCGCACCACCAGGCCGGCGGAGCGCAGCATCGCCTCGCAGGCCGAATGGTTGGCCACCCACCAGTTGGTGGGGTCGTTCGCGAACCGGTGCTCGATGAAGGCCATCTTGGGCCAGCCCTCGTCCAGCAGGGGTGCACGGTCCTCGATGGGGCGATCGCCCGTGTCGGGATACACCGACTCGCCCGGCAGCGTGAGCGTCTGGAAGACCATCAGCCGCCGGGTGCGCCGCGCAAGCAGGTCGAGGCCGAGGAGCGGATAGCGCAGGTGGTAGAACACGCCCATGAACCACACCAGGTCGTACTCCTCGGGCGAGCGCGCGAGGTCGTAGACGCCCTGCCGGCGGAACTCGATGCGGTCGCGCAGGCCGAACACGCCGGCGGCCCACTTGGCCTGGGCCAGGTAGCGCGGGTCGTGGTCGATGGCCACGACCGACGCGCCCCGGCGGGCGAGCTCGAAGCTGTAGAAGCCGGCGTTGCAGCCGACATCAAGAACCCGCCATCCGGACAGGTCGGCCGGGATGTGCCCTTCGATCTGCAGCCATTTGAACCGCGGGAAGTCGCCGCCGATGAAATGCTGGGGCGCGGTCTGCACGCCGCCCGGCAGGTGCAGGTTGTGGAACCAGGGCCCCAGCGCTTCGACCTGGCGCCGCAGCTCGGCTTGCGGCTCATCCGGGGAAGGGGAGGGGACGGCGCTCATGAGGCGGCCTCCGCGATGCCGCCGCACACCGGGACGGGCAGCCCGGCGGCGCCGGCATCGAGCAGTTCGAGGGCATGGACTTCCAGTTCGGCGGCGCGGTGGGCGGCGGTGTGTCCCGACAGGATGCGCTCGCGGGCGCGTTCGCCCATCCGCAGCCGCTCGTCCTCTCCCATGTCCCTCAGAACCGCCAACGCCTGTTCGGTGGTGTCGGCCAGCACGATCTCGCGCCCGGGTGCGAGCACGTCCTCGAGGCCGCTCCATCGGTCGCTCACGATGGGCGTGCCGCAGGCCGCCGCCTCGAACAGCCGGACGCTGGGCG
>DAIMZU010000323.1:0-4310 GCA_036733845.1 Ramlibacter sp. | reverse complement strand
TCAACGTGCCCACGCTCAAGGAGCAGGGCATCAACGTCGAGATCGGCAACTGGCGCGGCGTCTACGGCGCACCCGGGATCACCGACGCGCAGCGCAAGCAACTGACCGACATGGTCCTGGCTGTGAGCAAGTCCGCCTCCTGGCGGGAGGCGCTCGAGAAGAACGCCTGGACCCCTGCCGTGCTGGCGGGACCGGAGTTCGCCAAGTTCGTCGACGACGAGTTCGCGCGCCTGCGCGCGGTGATGGTCAAGTCCGGAATGATCTGACCGGCTCCGGCCGGGACCTTCCCGGCAGCATGGCGCGGCTGCCGGGGCCGTTCGCCAGCGCCATCCGGTCCGGCCCCTTCACTCCTGACGGGGCGGGCCACTTGCGACCCTAGAGGACTCCTCATGACACTCTCCACGACTGCACGGGTGCAGGCGGCGGTGGCCGCCGGCGTGCTCCTGCTCGGCCTGGCCATGGCGTCCGGCGCGCTGGACATCCCCGGCGAGGCCGGTTATGGCGGCGTCGGCCCGAACTTCCTGCCCTGGGCGGTGGCGATCGCCTTGTCCGCCTGCGGGCTTCTCATGCTGCGCGAGGTCTTCACCGGCGGCTTTCGCGAGATGCCCCAGGATGCCGACCTTGCGCCGGCCTGGTGGCCCGGCCTCGTGTGGGTCTCGGCGGGCCTGCTGGTGAACGCCGTGCTGATCGAGCGCGTGGGGTTCGTCCTGGGCTGCACCGTGTGCTACCTGCTGGCGGTGCAGGGCCTGCGCCGTGCGGCCGGGCAGGAGATCGGCGCGTCCACGTATGCGACTGACCTGGCCAGCGGCGCAGCGATCGCCGCGCCGGTCTACTGGACCTTCACCAAGTTCCTCGGCATCAACCTGCCGGGGCTGACCGGCACGGGCTGGCTCTGACACCATGGACATCCTCGACGCACTGATGATGGGGTTCGCCACGGCGGTGACGCCGGCGAACCTGCTGTGGGCGCTGTTCGGCTGCGCCCTGGGCACCGCGGTGGGCGTGCTGCCGGGCATCGGACCGGCGGTGGCGGTCGCGATGCTGCTGCCGATCACCGCCAAGGTGGAGATCACCGCATCGATGATCTTCTTCGCCGGTATCTACTACGGCGCGATGTATGGGGGATCGACCACCTCCATCCTGCTCAATACCCCCGGCGAGACCGCCACCATGGTCACGGCCATGGAAGGCAACCGCATGGCCAAGAGCGGCCGTGCGGGTGCGGCGCTGGCCACCTCGGCCATCGGGTCCTTCGTGGCGGGGACGATCGCCACCGTGATCGTCACCCTGTTCGCCCCGGTGGTCGCCGAGTTCGCGGTCAAGCTCGGCCCGCCGGAATACTTCATGCTCATGGTGCTGGCCTTCACCACCGTCAGCGCGGTGCTCGGCCAGAGCACGCTGCGCGGCATGACTGCGCTGTTCCTGGGCCTGGGCATCGGCACCATCGGGCTCGACCAGATCTCCGGCCAGGCCCGCTACACGCTCAATACGCCGGAGCTTCTGGACGGCATCGAGATCGTCCTGGTGGCGGTGGGGCTGTTCGCCGTGGCCGAGGTGCTCCACGCAGCGATGTTCGAGGGCCGGGCAAAGGAAACGCGCAACCGCATGAGCCGGGTCTACATGACCGGCCGCGACTGGCGGCGGTCGGTCCCGGCCTGGCTGCGGGGCACCGCCATCGGCGCGCCCTTCGGCTGCATCCCGGCCGGTGGCACCGAGATTCCCACCTTCCTGAGTTATGCCACCGAGCGCAAGCTGGCCAAGGGCGAGGACCGCGCGGAGTTCGGCCGCGAAGGCGCGATCGAGGGAGTCGCCGGTCCCGAGGCGGCCAACAATGCCACGGTGACCACCGCGCTGATTCCGCTGCTGACGCTGGGCATTCCCACGTCCAGCACGACCGCGGTGCTGCTTGGCGCCTTCCAGAACTACGGCATCCAGCCCGGGCCGCAGCTGTTCACCAGTTCGGCGGTGCTCGTGTGGGCGCTGATCGCGTCGCTGTACATCGGCAACGTGATGCTGCTGGTGCTGAACCTGCCGATGGTCAAGCTCTGGGTGCAACTGCTCAAGATCCCCAAGCCGCAGCTTTACGCGGGCATCCTGATCTTCGCGACCGTGGGCGCGTACGGCATGCGCCAGAGCGCGTTCGACCTGTACCTGCTGTGGGGCATCGGCCTGCTCGGCGTGGTGATGCGGCGCTTTGACTTCCCGACGGCGCCTGTGGTGGTCGGCATGATCCTCGGGCCGCTGGCCGAAGCCCAGATGCGCAACGCCATCTCCATCGGCGAGGGCAGCGCGCTCGTCTTCGTCCAGCGGCCGATGTCGCTGGTGCTGGTGGTGCTGGTGGTGGCGATCCTGGTGCTGCCCGGCCTGTGGCGCAGGCTCTCGCGCCGCTCAGCCCGGCTGGCCTGACGAGGGCTTCGGGGCCTGGCGCCTGAAGAACGCGTCGAACAGGGGCAGCAGGCGCGGATGCGCCTGCGCAAAGCGGTCGCTGTCGACGAAGTAGCCCTCGCAGGCGACGGCGAAGAATTCTCCGATCTCCTGCGCGCCATAGGGGTCCAGCCACGGCCGCTCGCCGCCGAAGCGCTCGGCCATGATGACCTTCTCGCGGAAGTCCTGGTATTCGGCCCGGAGGGCCTCGGCCCAGGCCTCGCGGGCTGCGGCCGAGGCCAGCGGAGGACAGCCATCCGCCTCCCCGTCGCGCATGTCGATCTTGTGCGCGAACTCGTGGATCACCACGTTGTACGCACCCTCGATGCGGCGCCCGCCCGCCTGGACGTCGTGCCAGCTGAGCATGACGGGTCCGCGCTCCATGGCCTCCCCGGCCAGCACCTCAGTCCACTGGTGCACCACGCCGGCATCATCGGTGCCGGTGCGGCGCGCGACCACTTCGCCGGGGTGGACCACGATGCCCACGAAGTCGTCGTACCAGGCGAGGCCCAGGTGCAGGACGGGCAGGACGGCCTGCGCCGCGATCGACAGCGCGATCGCATCGGTGATGACCAGGCCGCCGGCGCCAGTGAATTCCTTGTCGCGCAGGAAGCGGGCGGCCAGCAGCCGCAGGCGTTCGAGTTCGGCCGCCGGGCGGCGCGCGATGAAGGGATAGTCCGCCAGGACCTTGCGCCACAGCGGGTCGGGGATGGGAGGCGGCTCACGCAGCCGGCGCAACCAGGAAAACATCAGTCGGCCTGCCGGGCGTGAGGGTCCGGCAACCAGTGTCCGGAGCGGGCGGATCCGGGGTTCATCGCAAGGGCGACAGCCGCTCGATGCGGCCGTCCGCGTGCAGGCGCAGCACGTCGGCGCGCGGCGGGTACGCCAGGGCGTCCCAGTCGCTCAGGACCACCCTCGACAGCCCGCCCCCCAGGTCGTGGTGCGCCGGGTGGTGGGTGTGCCCGTGGAGCAGCGTGCTGCAGCCACAGGCCTCGAGCCAGGCGCGCGTGGCGGCGGGATCGAGGTCGGTCCATCCGGGCAGCGACTGCTGGTGCATGCGGCTGCGCTCGCGCATGTCCCGTGCGATCGCCTGGCGCTCGGGCAGTGGCCGTGCGAGGAAGGCGTGGACCCAGTCGGGGCGGCGGACCTGTTCGCGCAGGCGCAGATAATCGGCGTCGCCCAGGCAGAGGGCGTCACCGTGGGACAGCAGCCACCGCCGACCCCCCCAGGCGAGCACCGTCGGGTCGGCCAGCAACTGCATCCCGGCGGCGGCAGCGAATGGCTGCCCGACCAGGAAGTCGCGGTTGCCGTGCATGAAGAACAGCGCCAGGCGCCGCGACGCTTCGTGCAGCAGACTGGCCGCTTCTGCGGCGAAGCCGCCAGCAGCCACCGCATCGTCACCCACCCAGGCTTCGAACACGTCTCCCAGCAGGATGACCGCGTCGGCATCCGTGTCGCGAAGGTGGTGGCGCAGGGCGTCGAAGGTGGCGTCGGGCGCCTGCAGGTGCAGGTCCGACAGGAGGTCGACCGCGTGCCAGTGGTCCCCGGCATCGAGCTGGCCGAAGCGGGGCAGGGCAGGCATGCGGCCGTTCAGGCTCGGGCTCAGCCCGCGACCACGGCCTTCTCGATGACGACATCTTCCTTCGGCACGTCGTCGTGGAAGCCCTTGCGGCCCGTCTTGACGGCACGGATGCGGTCGACCACGTCCTGGCCCGTGACCACCTTGCCGAACACCGCGTAGCCCCAGCCCTGCGCGCTCGGCGCGGTGTGGTTGAGGAAGCCGTTGTCGGCGATGTTGATGAAGAACTGCGCGGTGGCCGAATGCGGCGCGTTGGTGCGCGCCATGGCGACGGTGTACTTGTCGTTCTTCAGGCCGTTGTTGGCCT
>DAIMZU010000322.1:0-4322 GCA_036733845.1 Ramlibacter sp. | reverse complement strand
ATGGGGGGTTCTCCTGATTGAAGTACCGCATGATCGGAACCGGCGGCCCGCAGCCGCGTAGGAGAAGTTCGGATGTGGCTGCCGGTGTCCCGTGGCGAACACCCACCCGCCAAGGTCAGCGCACGAACCCCTGTGCGCTCAGGTGCAGGACCTCGTCCGCGCGGCGCGCGGCGGCTTCGGAGTGCGTGACCAGCACGAGCGCAGCGTCGTGTTCGCGCGTCTGCGCGAGCAGCAGGTCCATGATGCGCGCGGCCGTGGCCGGATCGAGGTTGCCGGTGGGTTCGTCCGCCAGCAGCAGGGCGGGGCGGTGGACCAGCGCACGGGCGATCGCCACGCGCTGCAACTGGCCCCCACTGAGCTGCTGGGGCAGGCGGCCTCCGAGGCCCGCGAGGCCGACCGCGTCCAGCATGCGGGCCACCCGCGCCGGCGCCTCACCTGCCTGTCCGAGCAGGAGCAGCGGAAGTGCGACGTTCTGCTGCACCTCCAGGTGCGGCAGGACATGGAAGGCCTGGAACACGAAGCCCACGTGGGCACGCCGCACCTGCGCGCGCGCGGCGTCGTCCGCCTGGCCCAGCGCGCGGCCGCAGAGCGTGACTTCGCCTTCGTCCCAATGATCCAGCCCGGCCATGCAGTTCAGCAGGGTGGACTTGCCCACGCCGGACTCGCCGACGATGGCCACGAAGCGGCCCGCGGGAACTTCGAGCGACACATTCGCAAACACCGTCGCGTCGCCATAGCGCTTGGCCAGGCCGGTCACCGACAGGACATTCCGCGCGCTCATGACGCACTGACCCCGGCCAGCGCGTGCATCGCGCGCAGCACCTGGTCCTGTGCATCGGGAGCGTCGCAGGCGATCACATGGCGCTGCGGCATGCCGCGCAGCCAGGTGAGCTGGCGCTTGGCGAGCTGCCGCGTTGCGCTGACAGCCTGCTCGCGGAGCGCGGACAGTGCCTGCGGCAAGCCGGCATCGGCCGCGTCCAGCCACGCCCAGGCCTGGCGATAGCCGACGCTGCGCAAGCTGGGCAGGGCAGGGTGCAGGTCGCCGCGCGCGCGAAGCCGGCGGACCTCGTCGAGGAAACCGGCTTGCAGCATCTGGTCGAAGCGCAGGGCGATGCGTTCGTGCAGCCATCCCCGGTCCTGCGGCTCGAGCGAGACCAGGCGGGCGGGCGCCCAGCCGGGCAACGCCGCAGCGCGACCCTCCGCATGCCACGCGCTCATCGTGCGGCCCGAGAGGCGCCAGACTTCGAGCGCCCGCTGGATGCGCTGTGCATCCAGCGGTGCGAGGCGCGCGGCGGTGGCCGGATCGACCTGCGCGAGTTCGGCGTGCAGCGCTGGCCAGCCGCGCAGGCCGGCCTCGGCCTCGATCGCCGCGCGGATCGAGGGGTCGGCAGGGGGCAGGGGCGCGAGCGGTTCCATCAGCGCATGCAGGTACAGCATCGTGCCGCCGACCAGCAGCGGGAGGGCGCCGCGCGCATGGATCTGCGGAATCAGGCGCCGCGCATCGGCCGCGAACTCGGCGGCGCTGTACGGTTGGGACGGATCGCGGATGTCGATCAGATGGTGCGGCACGGCGGCAAGCTCGGCGCCAGAGGGCTTGGCGGTGCCGATGTCCATGCCGCGGTAGACGAGCGCGGAATCGAGGCTGATGATCTCGACCGGCTGCCGCCTGGCAACCGCGAGGGCGGCCGCCGACTTGCCCGAAGCGGTCGGGCCGGCGATGACGGCGAAGACAGGGGGCGGCCCGGCCTGGGGCTCGGTCGGGTCGGTGGCGGACATCGGCGCGAGCGTAGCAGAAGGCGCGCGGCCGCTTCGGCCGTGCGTCATCGAAACCCTTGGCTTATTTTCCCGGCCCCGGGGGGCCGTCCGCTGCGGCGACGCATCGGGCGGCGGCCAGGTCCCAGCCGGCCCATCCGCAACTCTTGAAGAACACCGGCCCACCCCGTCCGGCCTGCGGCACCCAGGGCGCACGCCGGCCCACCACATCGGCGAGCGACGCGAGCCCGGTGACATCGAGGCCGGCCTGCAGGAGGTCGCCCGCCTCGTGGTCGGCATCGCGTGAGTCCACCACCACGCGCCCCTGCGCGGCGACATGGCGGCAGGGCCCGGGCGCCCACTCGACCATGCGCGGCGTGAAGGCGCCGACGGCGGCGATGAACGCGTCGTCGCGCGGGATGCCGCGCAGGGCGACGGCCTGTGCCGTCGTGCAGGTCACCACCAGGCTGCAGTCGTCGAGCGCGCCGTCGGGATCGTCGGTGCGCGCCGCCCGCACGCCCAGTCCGAGCGCATGCGCCACCAGCGCGTCGGCGCTGGCCGCACTGCGCGAGGCGACCAGGACGTCCCGGACGCCAAGGCCTTCCACGAAGGCCTCGAGATGGGCGCGTCCCTGCACGCCCGCGCCGACGATCAGCAGCCTGCCTCGGGGGGCATGCGCCAGCTCCTGCGCCGCCAGCAGCGACACGGCGGCCGTGCGGCGTGCGGTGACCGTCGGCCCGTCGAGCACATGCAGGCGCCTGCCGTCGCGTGCGTCGAATACGACCACATCACCCTGGATGGCCGGCAGGCCGCGATGCGCGTTGTCGGGGATGAATGTGATGAGCTTGGTGATCGCCACCCGGTCGTCCGCTGCTGGCATGACGAAGAGGCTGCCTCCGCCTGCGAGCGGCTGCACCAGGCGCGGCGGCACGCTGGCGGAGCGGTCCGTCAGCAGGGCACGGATGTGCTGCGCGAGCCGCGAATACGGCAGGGCCCGTGCGGTCGCGGCAGCATCCAGGATGGCGGGTGGCGGGTTCATCGGGAGAATTCATCGTACACGGCTGCCGGGGCGCACTGTCGCGCGCAGCAATCCGATCGCGCGCCACTCCCAACATAATCGCGGACTCTGAAAGGCAATACCCATGAACTTCCAGGCTGACGAGGACCGGGGCGCGCGCAAGCCCCACGCCACCGGTTTGCCGCGAGGAAATCACGCATGAGCGCGCCTCTGCTGGCGGGCGTGCGCGTGCTGGACCTCTCCCGCGTGCTGGCGGGGCCCCTGTGCGCGCAGGTGCTGGGCGACTTCGGCGCGGAGGTCATCAAGGTCGAGCATCCCCTTCGCGGCGACGACACCCGCGACTGGGGACTGCGCGTCGGCAAGACCGAGACCGCCTACTACAACAGCATGAACCGCAACAAGCGCTCGGTCACGGTGGACCTGCAGGCGCCCGAAGGCCAGGCGCTCGTGCGCGAGATGGCGCGCCAGTGCGACGTGGTGGTGCAGAACTTCAAGTTCGGCGGCGCCGAAAAGCTGGGGCTGGGTTACGAGCAGCTCAAGGCGGTCCGGCCCGACATCATCTACTGCTCCATTTCCGGCTACGACCGGCATGGTCCCGAAGCGCAGCGCCCCGGGTATGACCTGGTCATCCAGGGCGAGGCGGGGCTGATGGCCATCAACGGCGAGGCCACGCAGCAGCCGCTGAAGTTCGGCGTCGCCGCGGTGGACATGTTCACGGGCATGTACGGCGCGCAGGCCGTGCTGGCCGCGCTGTTCGACCGCCAGCGCACCGGTGAGGGCCGCCACCTGGAGCTGGCGCTTTTCGACTGCGGACTGATGATCAGCGCCTACTACGGGCTCGAGGCGCTCCTGATGCAGAAGGACCCGCCGCGCTACGGCAACGCGCATCCCTCGATCGTTCCCTACGGCGTCTTCGATGCGCAGGACGGGCCGCTGATCGTCGCGGTGGGCAACAACGCGCAGTTCGCGCGTTTCTGCACCGAGGTGATCGAGCGCCCCGACGTCGCCAGCGACGCACGCTATGCGACCAACCTCGCGCGCGGCCAGAACCGCGACACCCTGGTGCCGCTGCTGCTGGCCGAGCTCCGGGCGCGGCCCCGTGCGCTGCTGCTTCAGCGTCTTCGCGACGCCGGTATTCCGTCGGGCGAGGTGCTGGGCCTGTACGAGGCACTGACCTCTCCGCGCGCGCATGCGGCCGGCATCGTCACCGAGCAGCCGCATCCGGTGGCGGGCAGCACGCACGTGATGGCGCCACCCTACCGGGTGGACGGCGAGCGCCTGCCGGTGCGGCATGCCCCGCCGCCGCTGGGCGAGGCGACGCAGGAGATTCTCGAGCGGCTGGCGGGGGTGGACGCCGCCCGCCTGGCGCAGCTGAGGGAGCAGGGCATCGTCTGACCCTGACCCTCATTCCCGCGAAAGCGGGAACCCACGCCTGCGAGTCGGTTACCGGATCGCTCTGCCGACTGCGGCTGCAGCAGCGCGCGGCTGCGGCCTGCAGCCGCACCGACGATCAGTCCAGCTTCATGTCTCGGATGATGGGGCGGAACTGATC
>DAIMZU010000321.1:0-4323 GCA_036733845.1 Ramlibacter sp. | reverse complement strand
CTGGTCAGCGTGCGGTACGGGGGCTCGGCCAGGGTGGGCTCCGGACCTTCCCCGGGCTCCAGCGACAGGACCAGGCGCACCCGGCCCGCGGATTCGTCGGCGGCCAGGGTGACCTTCGCCGGCGGCCCGGCCTCGTCGGTCAGGAGCAGCAGGGAGGCCGGAAGCACGAGCCGCAGCCCGCTGCGCTGCACCGCCCAGGGCGCCTGTCCGGTCTCGTCGACCAGCGAGAACCCGCGGAACCCGAGGCTGCCGCGCAGCAGGCCCACGGTGTCGTCGATGGCTTCACGCAGGGTGATCTGCCGTTGGGGCTCGGGTGCGAGCCAGGTGATCACGTCCAGGCAGGCCGACACCGCGGTGCGCGAGAGGCCGAGCAGGCGTGTGATGCCTTCCTCGAGCTTGGCCGGGTCCGCGGGCGTGGCGCGCAACCGCCGGCTGAGTACCTCGCCGACCATGTTGACGGGCTGCAGGTGGGCCGCCATGTCGTGGCGGATCGGAAAGGCCAGGCGACGCAGAAGCGCGTAGCGGGCCGCCTCGACGGAGAGGTCGACCGGCCCGGCCGAGGCAGGGGACGATGCGGGCATGGGCGCCGATGGTAGTCCTTTCCCACCCCGCGTGGGGCCTTTCTGCGCCATCATGCACCGCATGGACGCAAGTGACTGGCAGCCCCTGGCGGGCCCCGCGGACGAACTCGGCGAATCGCCGTTCTGGCACCCGGGCGAGCAGCGGCTCTACTGGGTCGACATTCCCGGTCGCCAATTGCGGCGCTGCGCCGGCGCGGGCGAGCCCGTCGAGAGCCGGGCGCTGCCGCAGGAGCCCGGGTGCATCGCGCCGGCCCGAAGCGGCGGCCTCGTGATTGCCCTGCGCGACGGCATCTACCGGCTCCGCGCCTGGGACGCGCCGCTCGAGCCCCTCGCGGCCGCGCTCCACGACACGGCCACCGCACGCTTCAACGACGGCAAGGCCGATCCGGCGGGGCGGCTGTGGGCCGGCACGCTGCACGAGCCGCGCGATGCGCCACGGGCCGGGCTCTATTGCCTCGACGCGCGGCCCGTCGGCGCGGCGATCCCCGGACTGCAGTTGCGCCTGGAGGGCGTCACCACCGCCAACGGGCTGGCGTTCGCGCCCGACGGTCGCACGATGTACTGGGCCGACACGCCCAGCCACCGCATCCGCGCCTGGGATTTCGACCCCGCCACCGGGAGCCTCGACAACGAGCGCGAGTTCCACCAGTTCGCCGGCAAGCCTCCGGGCTGGAAGATAGGGGAGCCGGGCTACGGCGGCCGCCCCGACGGCGCGGCGGTCGATGCCCAGGGCCACTACTGGAGCGCCCTGTACGAGGGTGGCCGCATCGCCAGGCTGTCGCCCGAAGGCCAGGTCGTCGATGCGTTCCCGCTGCCGGTGCAGTGCCCCACCATGCCCTGCTTCGGCGGCGCCGACCTGCGCACCCTGTTCGTCACCACCGCCCGCCAGAAGCGGCCGGCCAGCGAACTGCAGGCGCAGCCCTGGGCCGGCCGCGTGCTGTGCCGGCGCATGCCCGTCGCCGGCCGGCCGGTCGATTTCTTCGTCGATTGAAGCGCACGAGATCCGGGGGTGCCTGGAGCGGCGGCAGCGGCCGGCTTACCATCGCATCCCATGCACGATCCCGTCCTCTCCCGCCTGGCCGAGCGCATACGCGCCGCCGCCGACGCCGGGCAGCCACTGCTGATCACCGGCGGCGGCAGCAAGCGCTTCTACGGCGAGCCCTCGGCGGGAGCCGCAGAAGCACTGTCCACGCTCGAGTTGCAGGGCGTCACCAGCTACGAGCCCACTGAACTGGTAGTCACGGTGCGCGCGGGCACGCCGCTGGCCGACCTCGAGGCCTTGCTCGCCTCCCGCGGGCAGTACCTGCCCTTCGAGCCGCCCCACTTCGGCGGCGGCGCCACCGTCGGCGGCATGGTCGCCGCCGGCCTGTCCGGTCCGGCCCGCGCCAGCGTCGGCGCGGTCCGCGACTACGTGCTCGGCGCCACGGTGGTCAATGGCCGCGGCGAGGTGCTGACCTTCGGCGGCCAAGTCATGAAGAACGTGGCCGGCTATGACGTCTCGCGGCTGATGGCCGGCGCCATGGGGACGCTGGGCCTCATCGCCGAGGTCAGCCTCAAGGTGCTGCCCTTCGCGCGGGCCGAGGCCACCCTGCGCTTCGAGATGACGCAGGCACAGGCGCTCGAACGCCTGAACGCCTGGGGCGGCCAGCCGCTGCCGCTCAATGCCAGCGCCTGGGTCGATGACCGCGGCACGCCCACCCTGTTCCTGCGCCTGCGCGGCGCGGTCGCGGCGGTCGAGGCCGCCTTCCGCAGCCTCGGGGGCGAGCCGCAGCACGACGTGGCCGGCGACTGGGCCGCCAGCCGCGACCTCGCACTGCCCTGGTTCGAGGAACGCGCAGGCCGCGACCTGTGGCGCCTGTCGGTGCCGCAGACCGCGCCGGTGCTGGACCTGCCCGAGGCACCGTACATCGAGTGGCATGGCGCGCAGCGCTGGGTGCGGGCCGACCCCCGGGATGCGGAGGGCATTCGCCGCGCCGCAAGGGCGGCCGGCGGCAGCGCCACGCTGTTCATCGCCGGCGAGGTCGAAGGTGCCGGACGCACGGGCCGCCTCGATCCTCTGCCCGCGGCCGTCGAACGCATCCACCGTGGGCTCAAGCAGGCCTTCGATCCGGCCGGTATCCTCAACCCCGGTCGCCTCTACCCCGGAATCTGACATGCAGACCCAGCTCTCGCCCGAATTCAAGGGCACCCCGGACGGTGACGAGGCCGAGGCCATCCTGCGCAAGTGCGTGCACTGCGGCTTCTGCACCGCCACCTGCCCCACCTACCAGATCTTCGGCGACGAACTCGACGGCCCGCGCGGGCGCATCTACCTCATCAAGCAGGTGCTCGAAGGCCATGCGCCCACCCAGGCGACGCAGCTGCACCTCGATCGCTGCCTGACCTGCCGCAACTGCGAGAGCACCTGCCCCAGCGGCGTGCAGTACGGCCACCTGGTCGACATCGGCCGCCGCATCGTCGACGAGCGCGTGCCCCGCAGCGCCGGCTCGCGCGCGCTGCGCTGGGCGTTGAAGGAGGGCCTGCCATCGCCGCTCTTCGCGCCCGCCATGCGCGTGGGCCAGGCCGTGCGCGGCCTGCTGCCCGCGGTGCTTCGCAGCAAGGTGCCCGCGTCGCGCCCAGCCGGCGCCTGGCCTCGGCGCACGCATGCGCGCAGGATGCTGATGCTGGCGGGCTGCGTGCAGCCGTCCATGGCGCCCAACATCAACAGCGCCACTGCTCGCGTGCTCGATGCGGCCGGCATCGAGGTGGTCATCCCCGCCGCCGCCGGCTGCTGCGGCGCGGTACGCTTCCACCTGAACGACCAGGACGGCGGACGCGCGCAGATGCGCGCCAACATCGACGCCTGGTGGCCCCACGTCGAATCCGGCGAGGTCGAGGCCATCGTCATGAACGCCTCGGGCTGCGGTGTGACGGTCAAGGAATACGGGCATCTGCTGCGGCTGGATCCGGTCTATGCGGACAAGGCACGGCGCATCAGCGAACTCACGCGTGACCTCAGCGAACTGCTGCCCGGGCTGGTCGATGCGCTGCGGGCGCGCATCCGTCCGACTGAAGGGCTGCTGGCCTACCACCCGCCCTGCACCCTGCAGCATGGACAGCAGCTCAAGGGCGGGGTCGAGCGGGGCCTTGCCGACCTGGGTTTCCGGGTGCAGGTCGCGCCCATGGAGTCGCACCTGTGCTGCGGCTCGGCGGGTACCTACTCGGTGCTGCACCCGGAGACCGCGGGCCAGTTGCGCGAGCGGAAACTCGACAACCTGGCGCTGTTGAAACCGGTGGCCATCCTCTCGGCCAACATCGGTTGCATCACGCACCTGCAATCGGGCACCGGCACGCCAGTGCGGCACTGGGTCGAAGTGCTGGATGAAGCCATCGCGTGACTCGCTGGCGGTGGCGCAGATCGAGGCAGGGCTTCGACAGGCTCAAGCCCGAACGGGGTGGTGGGTGCGAACGGATTGAAACTCAGGCCACTCCGACGCGCCCAGCCCGCCCGGGCGGCGCCGGCCACGCCGACCACGCCGCCGCCGCCAGGATCATCGCGCCACCCAGCCAGGTGGCTGGCGCCATCTCCGCCGCGCCTGCGAGCACCGAGGAAACACTGGCAAAGACCACCTCCGACAGCATCACCAGCGCGGTCGTGTGGGCCGCCAGGCGCGCCGCACCATACTGCAGCGCGACATTGCCCAGCAGCAGGGCCGCGGCCAGTCCGATGCCATAGAGCCATCCGCTGCCGGTCAACATCACC
>DAIMZU010000320.1:0-4344 GCA_036733845.1 Ramlibacter sp. | reverse complement strand
GGGCGGGACAGTTGGCGGCGGGACACAAATGGACTCGCGACCCGAAGGTCTGCTCTGCAGCATCCGCGTCCCGGCCAATCCGGCGACCCGATCCTGGGCGCGGATCGCCTCTCGAAGGTCTCGGCCTGGCAGTGGCGGGGCGTGCGCAAGCGGACTTTAACTGCGCGCGCAAGCGTCTATATGTGGCCGCATGGAACAAGCATCGCCGGAAGACCACCGGTCGGCGGGCGACAGCGAGGGGCTGCGCCTCGCTGAGCTGGCGGCGGGGCCCTTTGTCCCCATCGCCGAGTCTATGCCTGCGATGCTCTGGATCGGTGATCCGGAAGGCAAGTGCGTCTATCTCAACAAGGCGCTTCGCGAGTTCTGGGGCCTCACGCCAGCGGACCTTCCGCGCTTCACCTGGGCTTCAACCCTGCTGGAAGAGGATGCGCCCGCGCTGTTCGCCACGTTCCGCAAGGCGATGGCGTCGCGCCAAGCCTTCAGCGTGACCGCCCGATACCGCCGCGCCGATGGGGAGATTCGCGTCCTCAGGACGATCGCCGAGCCGAGGTTTGCTCCAAACGGCGAGTTTCTGGGCATGGTCGGCGTAAACATTGATGTGGGCGCACAAGAGGGCGCGGAGTCCCACTAGAGCCCTGGCCACCCAGGCGGATTCTCCCTGCGACCGCCGGGCTTTTCGCGTGACCGGCGGGAGGACATTGCGCCGCGTTCAGCTCCTATCGCGGTCGTTGATGTGAGGCACAGGGCTGTCCAGGAGCCGCCTGACCCGCAGGGCTAGGTCCTCGTAGGTAAATGGCTTGGTGATCAACTGGACGCCGGGGTCGAGCCGGCCATTGTGGACTATTGCGTTCCGGGTATAGCCGCTCGTGAAAAGCACCTGGACGCCTGGCCGGCGTTCTCGCACTTGCGCCGCCAGCTTGTGACCGTGAACTCCGCCCGGAAGCACCACGTCGGTGAACAACAGATCAACGCGGGGGTGTTCGTCCAACGCCGCCAATGCACCCGCGGCGTCCGCTGCCTCGATGACCGTATAGCCCAGTTCGCGAAGGACGCCGCTGGAGTAGGCGCGTACCCCGTCGTCATCCTCCACAACGAGCACGAACTCTTTCCCGCGCAGGAGCGAGGCATCAAGGCGTCGCGCCTCAGCTGCGGAGGAAGCAACCTCACCGTGGAAGCGAGGAAGGTACAGTTTCGCCGTCGTGCCCTGCCCCACTTCGCTATAGATGCGAACATGACCGCCTGATTGGCGCAGGAACCCGTACACCTGGCTCAGACCCAGGCCCGTGCCTTTGCCGGTTTCCTTCGTCGTGAAGAACGGTTCGAACACCTGGGATAGCGTGTCGCCGTCCATCCCATGTCCCGTATCGGACACGGCGATCATCACATATTGGCCAGGGGAGACGGGCTCCGGCACCGTCGACAGGTAGGCTTCGTCCAGAAAAACATTCTGCGTCTCGATGGTGAGTTTCCCGCCGGCGGGCATGGCGTCGCGAGCGTTGACAGCCAGGTTGAGCAGGGCCTGCTCCAGCTCGTTGGGATCTGCGAAGGCCGGCCAAAGACCAGGGGAGGCCACCAGCTCGAGGGTGATGTGCTCGCCGATGGAGCGCTGCAGAAGTTCGCCGATGTCGTGAACCAAGCGGTCGGCTTTCAGGGGCTTAGGATCGAGCGCCTGTCGCCGGGAAAAGGCCAACAGCCTGGAGGTCAAGGTGGCGGCCCGCTCGGCGGACTGCGTCGCCATATCCACCGCACGGCGCAGGCGGGCGTCGTCGCGAGCAGCGGAACCTGCGTCGAGTTGGCGGGCGATGTTGTCGAGGCCACCGATGATTACCGTCAGCAGGTTGTTGAAGTCGTGCGCGACGCCACCGGTAAGTTGCCCGATCGCTTCCATCTTCTGTGCCTGGCGGAGCGCGCCCTCCGCCTTCATTCGCTCGGCGATCTCCTCTTGGACCCGCTGCTCCAGAGTCTCGTTCAGCGCCCGGAGCTCACGATTGAGGCGCGCGGCCTCGGACAGCGCCTCCCGCAGGCTCCGCGCATTAGCCGCCAGTTGAGACCGAGCCTGGTCAAGGGAAAAAGCAAGCGCGGTGGCGCGGCGGGTTGCGTCACCGGCCGACCGGGCGGCGGCCAATGCAGCCTCCTCACGGGCTTCCGCCTGGAGCAGGGCAATCAGCAGTTCTGCGGCCTTGGCGATCTCAGCGGCCCGTACTCGGGGCTCTCCCCCGATGAGAACAACCACAACCCCATCTTGCCCGACCCAGACGTCGGCCGCTTGCAGATGCCGGGCGTCCGGGTGGTGCACCGTGCTCCGGAATGTGCCGCCCTGACCGCACCTCGCCAAAAGGTCGGTCCAAGTCGGGCCCCCTGCGAGTGTTTGCGGGAAGCCCGGCGCGGGACGAAGGACGCCCAGCTCCGGATCGCGCAGGAGCACGAGGAGGTCCCGTGACCCAAGCTCCCGGGCCACCGCCATGGCCTGGCCGGCCCGATCTTGCCGGTCGGCAAGGGTCGAGAGCAACCGGCTGAGGTCAGGCTCGGTGGTAGAGATCACTCGGGCAGAACCGCGACCACGGCCGTACAGTTGTGAAAGCCCTCGAACTGCCCTTCCGCGCGAGCGATCTGGCCGTGGGTGTTGCAGCCGAGCAGGTCGGCGCCCGAAAGCTGGTCGCGCACGACCCCCACCTCCTCGCCAAACTGATCCCCCATCCGCAGCCGTGTCGCCACACAGTCGAAGAAGAGAGCGGCTTGCGGCTTATGAGAGCCCAAGGCGGCCAACGCAGCCTTGGTGGCTTCCTGGGCGGCCTCCACGGCCGAAGCCGCCGACGCGCGCATGATATAGACCACGGAGCCTTGCGGCACCTCGGCGGCGCACAACACCGATCCGTCCCCGAGGATGGCCAGGGGCACGCGCAGCCGATGGGAGTCCCCCGCCTCTATCCCGATGATGTTGTGCAGGAAGAAGGGGATGGGTGCGGACGGGTCCAGCGTCTGCGCTGTCGTTTTCGCGTGCGCTTCGAACGCTTCGGCTGCGGGCAGCCCGTTGAGGCTGATGAGCCGCATCCCATGCGCCTCGGTAACACGGAAGGGGGCAGATGCGGGGGCCCAACCGTGACGGACGCCGACACCGATCGGCTTTTCTGTGAGCATTTCCAGTGCCACGGCCGCCCCGGTCAGCACCTCCCGGCCGCAGAACACGGACGTGCGCTGGAACTGCGCGTTGTCTCCCGCGCCGCCACCGAAGAACTGGTACTGACCGCCCGTCGCCAGGGTCAGTTCGTCGACCAGCACGTCAGCGTGCCCGGCCAGCGCGTCAGCCATCACGAGGGCAGACCGATGCGGGAAGGTGTAGTCGGCAAGTCCGCCAAAGCCCGACACGATCTCCCGGGCCGCGCTGGCGGCGTCCGAAGTGATCTCGCGCGCCACCCCGACGCCGAAGCGTACGTCGTCGCCGGCCAAGCCCAGAGCGCAAGCCAGACCCTCGCCGCGTCGGTGATTCAGGAATTCGCACGCCGACGAGGCGCCGACGATCAAGGCGTCGGGGCATTGTGCAGCGAGGGCTGCCAGAAGCGCCTCGTGATCATATGACGGGGCCGCGAAGACCATGATGGCCTTCGGCTGCCCCCCCAGTCCCTGCTGAATCTCAGCCGCGAGGCATCTGCCTGCTTCGTGGGCCTCCGGGACGTCGGTGGACGCTGTCGCCGTTTTCATGTCTAACTTCCCCCGCGCAGCCGAGCTCCTCAACGGCTTCGCCGTGGCCGCTGGCACTGCGGCCAAACGGCTCCGGGCGCGAGCGGTTCCCACCTATCGGGATGATATGTTTGCGCAAACCGACCTTGAACGGAGGCTCGGGTTGTGCGCTTAGAGCCGCATGAAGAAGGCTTCCGAATACCGGTTGCACGCCAAGGAATGCCGCGAGCTGGCGGCCACCATGAACTCTCCCGCCCAAAGGGAGCAGCTGCTGGAAATGGCGGCGCACTGGGAGAAGCTAGCGACGGACCGCATGGCTCTAATCGAGCGCCACCCTGACCTCGCACACGATGGCGAGCGCGAGGAAGAGCGTGAGCGCAGCTTCAGTCCGTCGGCGGGACGTCCTTCGGCGTAGGCGCGACTTTCCTCGTGATTTGCATATGCCGCTGAACCTCGTGTTTCGGCGCTGGAGCCAGGGTGCACTCCTGGCGTCAGCGGTCGTCTCCCTGCCCTCTCCTCCTCCACTTCGCGGCGGAGAGGGATGGGGCGCGGGGTGGCGCTTAAGATCCATGGCGGCGAGGATGCCTGCGGGACCCGTCCCTCGGCCCTTCGCTTGCGCTCCGGGCGTTCGTTGCTGCGATCAGTCCACCGGACTGATCGCTCGCG
>DAIMZU010000319.1:0-4351 GCA_036733845.1 Ramlibacter sp. | reverse complement strand
CGCAGGCCCAGGGCCTGCAGGATCTCGGCGGCGATGACGACCTCCTGGGTGCGCGATTCGCCTGGCTGCGGCGTCAGCGAGACGCGGATGGTGTCGCCGATGCCCTCCTGCAACAGGATGCCCATGGCCACGCTGGAGGCCACCGTTCCCTTGGTGCCCATGCCGGCCTCGGTCAGGCCCAGGTGCAGCGCGTAGTCGCAGCGGCGCGCGAGTTCGCGGTAGACGGAAATCAGGTCCTGGACGCCGCTGACCTTGCACGACAGCAGGATCTGGTTGGGGTCCATGCCCAGCGACTCGGCGCTGCGGGCGGAGTCGATGGCCGAGGTGATCAGGGCCTCGTACATGACCGAGCGCGCGTCCCAGGGGACGGCGCGGCGGCTGTTCTCGTCCATCATGCGCGCGAGCAGTTCCTGGTCGAGGCTGCCCCAGTTCACGCCGATGCGCACCGGCTTGTCCCAGCGCATGGCCGCTTCGATCATCTGAGCGAACTGCCGGTCGTGCTTGTCGCCCTTGCCCACGTTGCCGGGATTGATGCGGTACTTGGACAGCGCCTGCGCGCAGCCCGGAAACTCGGTGAGCAGGCGGTGCCCGTTGTAATGGAAGTCGCCCACCAGGGGGACGTCGATGCCCATGCGGTCGAGCTGCTCGCGGATGTAGGGAACCTCGCGGGCCGCTTCCGGCGTGTTGACGGTGATGCGCACCACCTCGGAGCCGGCCTGGGCCAGCTCCTTGACCTGGATGGCGGTGGCGACCGCGTCGACGGTGTCGGTGTTGGTCATGGACTGCACGCGCACCGGGGCATCGCCGCCGACGGTGACCACGCGGGAGCCCCAGGCCACGCGCGCCTGGCGGGAGCGGCGCGGGGCCGGCGCGGCCGACGCGATGGGAAGGCAGTTAGGCTTCATCACCGCACCTCGAAGCGGGCAACATTGTCGCGCGCGGGGGTCAGCTCCTGGGGCCGCCCGCGCACCAGCACCTGGACGCTGGAGGCGCTTCCGACGGTGACCGACAGGGGCGCGACACCGTTCAGGGGCACCTGCTCGCCGGCCGACAGGGTGCGGCGCAGCAGCACGGCGCCCCGCGCGTCGGTGACCGATACCCAGCTGGGCTGGGTGGCGCGGAACTCGATCATCGGGGCGCCGGCCGGCGGCGTGACAGGCGCTGCCGGCGGTGCGCCGGGACCTCCGGCGGGCGGATCGACGGCGGCCGGGCCGCTGGCGACGGAGGCCGGCGCAGCCGGGGCAGAGGAAGGTCCCTGCGAAGCGGCGGCCGCTGCGGAAGGCTCCGCCGCCGCCGGAAGCGCCGGCTGCACGGCCTCGGTGACGACGCCAGGCGCCGATGCGGGCACCGGCACCGGCACGCCCGGGCCAGCGGACTCCGGTGGGGTGTCCTGCGGCAACAGGGGAAGCAGCAGCAGGACCGCAGCCGCCAGCACCAGCACCAGCGCCGCCACCACCGCCGGGCGCCGGAGCAGCCCCGCAATGCCGCCGGACGATGGTGCTTCCTGCGAGCGGAACGGCAGGTTGATGGGTTCGTCGCGCCCGAGCCGGGAATCGCCGCCGCGCGGAAGCCGCTCGAGGACGGGACGGGGGTCGAGCTTGAGGTTGCGGCACACGCTGGCGGCAAGCGCGCGCGCGTACACCACGTCAGGCAGCTCGTCGAGCCGATCGTGCTCGAGGGCCTCGAGCTGGCGCTGCGGGACCTTCAGCAACCCGGCCAGCGAGGCGACATGCAGTCCCGCCTCTTCGCGGGCATGGCGCAGGATGGCGCCGGCCGTCGGCTGGGATGGGTGCGTGTCGGCCGCTTCATTCATGGAACGTCCCCTTTTCGTACAGGGCCAGCTCGCGCGATTGCGGGAACCGGCGGCGCAGCTGGTCCCCGAGCTGCTCGCGTGCGACGCGGTCGCCCACGCGGTCTTCGATGCGGATGCCCAGCCAGAGGCTTTCGGCGTTGGCCAGCTCGCTGTTGTTCAGGCGACGGATGTAGAACTGGGCACGCTGCAACTCGCCGCGGCGAAGCAGCAGCGCGGCCAGGTTGTAGCCGGTCACCGGATTGGCGGCGTCCAGTTCGTACGAGCGGGCCAGGCTCTGCTCGGCCTCTTCCATGCGCCCGGCGCGGGCCAGGCACAAGCCCTGGCCCATGTAGGTCTTGGCCCTGCCCGCATACAACGGATTGGCCAGCGCCTGCCGGAAAGCCTGGAACGAAGGCTCGAAGCGCCCCTGCTGGCAGAGCAGCCAGGCGTAGTTGTGCAACGCGTCGCTGTCGCGGGGGTCGAGCGCGATGGCCCGGCGCAGGCTGTCCTCGGCCTGCCGCATGTCGTTCAGGCGCATGTAGACGAGCCCGCGCAGGTTGAAAGCCGCGGCATACGTCGGGTCGATGACGAGGGCCTGCTTGACCTCGTCGAGTGCGATCTCGGTGCGCCCCTGCTCGAAGTACCCCACGGCCAGCTCGAGCCGGATACGCGCGCGCTTGCGCGCGGGCGATTCGTCGGATTCGGTGGTGATTTCGGTGCTGGCACCCTCGGTGCCCGGCAGGCTCGAGCATCCACCGAGCAAGGCCGCCGACACCGCCAGCGCCATGCCCCAGCGCCATGCCGATGCACCGCGCGGCGCCAGACCCGTCTCCATGCTGCTGTTGCTCATGTCCTTGAACCTTCCTGGGCGTGCGGCTCGCCGGTGACCGGCCTGAGCATGATGGTGCGGCGCTGGGCGAGTCGCTCGCCCGCGCGGGTGCGGTCACGCACGTCGCCCGCGAGCTGGCCGCATGCGGCGTCGATATCGTCGCCGCGCGTCTTGCGCACGGTGGTGACGATACCAGCATCGCTGAGGCGCTTTGCGAACGCCATGACGCTGGCCTGGGACGAGCGCGTCAACCCCGACTGCTCGAAGGGGTTGAAGGGGATGAGGTTGAGCTTGCATGCGACGCCGCGGCCGCCGTGGCGCTTGACCAGGGCGATGAGTTGCTCGGCGTGCTCGGGCTGGTCGTTGACGCCGTCGAGCATGCAGTACTCGAAGGTGATGAAGTCGCGCGGCGCATGCGGCAGGTAGCGGTTGCAGGCGTCCAGCAGGTCGGCGATGGGGTATTTACGATTGAGCGGGACCAGGTGGTCACGCAATGGGTCGTTGGGGGCGTGCAGCGACACCGCGAGGGCCACCGGGCAATCGACGGCCAGTCGGTCCATCATGGGCACGACGCCCGAGGTCGACACCGTCACGCGCCGGCGGGACAGGCCATAGCCGTGGTCGTCCAGCAGCGTGCGCAAGGCGGGAACCAGGGCCGAATAATTCTGGAGCGGCTCCCCCATGCCCATCATGACCACGTTGGAGATGACACGATCGGAGCGGTCCAGGTGCTGGCGCAGGAAATGCTCGGCAAACCACACCTGCGCGACGATCTCCGCGGTGGACAGGTTGCGCGCAAAGCCCTGGTGGCCCGTCGAGCAGAAACGGCAGCCCACCGCGCATCCCGCCTGCGACGAGACACAGAGGGTGCCGCGGTCGTCCTCGGGGATGAAGACCGTCTCGACGGCATTGCCGTCGCCCACGTCGAAGAGCCACTTGATCGTGCCGTCGGCGGACGCCTGCTGGGTGAGGACCTTCAGGGGCTCGATGCAGGCCGCCGATTGCAGCTTGCCACGCAGGGCCTTGGCCAGGTCGGTCATCTGGTCGAACTCGCGGGCACCGCGCTGGTGTATCCAGCGGAACAGCTGGACCGCGCGGAACCGCTTCTCGCCCAGCGATTCGCAGAACGCGGCCAGCCCTTCCAGGTCGTAGTCGAGAAGGTTGGCCCTTCGACCGGGTGTGGGGGCGGCCGTGCTCATGTCATCGGGGAACCCGCGTTCAGCGCGAGTAGACGTTCATGCCGGGGAAGAAGAAGGCAACCTCGACCGCAGCGGTTTCGGGCGCGTCGGATCCGTGCACCGCGTTGGCGTCGATGCTGTCGGCGAAGTCGGCGCGGATGGTGCCCTTTTCGGCCTTCTTGGGGTCGGTGGCGCCCATGAGCTCGCGATTCTTGGCGATCGCGCCCTCACCCTCGAGCACCTGGATCATCACGGGGCCGGAGATCATGAAGTCGACCAGGTCCTTGAAGAAGGGACGGGCCTTGTGCACGGCATAGAACTGCTCGGCCTCGCCACGCGAGAGGTGGGCCATGCGGGCGGCGATGATCTTCAGGCCGGCGCCTTCGAAGCGCGCGTAGATCTGGCCGATCACGTTCTTGGCGACGGCGTCGGGCTTGATGATGGACAGGGTGCGTTCGATGGCCATGTTGTTTTCCTGGGTTCCGGGGAAGTGGGATGCCAAACAGGATCTGAAAGTTCGGCAAAGCCTTGGATTTTAACCCGCGTCGGGGC
>DAIMZU010000318.1:0-4352 GCA_036733845.1 Ramlibacter sp. | reverse complement strand
TGGGGATGAAGTAGTACATCATGCCCAGGAAGCCCGCGGTCAGGAAGAAGCCCACCGCGTTATGGCCGTACCACCATTGGATCATCGCGTCCTGCACGCCCGCATAGGCCGAGTAGGACTTCATCCAGCCGGCCGGGATGGCCGCGCTGTTGACCAGGTGCAGGATGGCCACGGCCAGGATGAACGCGCCGTAGAACCAGTTGGCCACGTAGATGTGGCGCACCTTGCGCACCCCGATCGTTCCGAAGAACACGATGGCATAGGACACCCACACCAGCGTGATCAGGATGTCGATCGGCCACTCGAGTTCGGCGTATTCCTTGCCGGAGGTGTAACCGAGGGGCAGGCTGATCGCCGCCGCCACGATGACCGCCTGCCAGCCCCAGAACGTGAAGGCCGCGAGCTTGGGGGCGAACAGCGGCACGTGACAGGTACGCTGCACCACCCAGTAGCTGGTGGCAAACAGCGCGCAGCCGCCGAACGCGAAGATCACCGCGTTGGTGTGCAGCGGCCGCAGGCGGCCGTAGCTGAGCCAGGGTATGCCGAAATTGAGCTCCGGCCATGCGAGCTGCGCCGCGATGAACACGCCAACCAGCATGCCCACCACGCCCCAGACGACGGCCATGAGCGAGAACTGGCGCACCACGGTGTCGTGGTAGCGTGCTGCGGGAGCGGCGGAGTTCGGGGTCATGGGGAAGTACCTTCGTTTGTGCTGGCGGCAGTGTCCCGTGCGTCGGCGGGGTTGCTCTTGATTCAGGTCAATCGCTTTTGAGAATGCGCTCGCCCTCGGCGTCGAGCGATTCGAACTGGCCGCGCCACACGGCCCAGGCCAGTCCGCCGAGGATCAGCAGCGCCAGGACGATGGAAAGCGGAACGAGCAGGAACAGGATGTCCATGGGGTGCGAGCCTCTTCAGCCGGTCGCCGGCCGGGGGGGTTGTGACGGCGCGCCGGCGAGGCGGGCGGCGTTGGCCACCACCAGCAGCGAGCTGGCCGCCATGCCGATGCCGGCCAGCCAGGGCGGCATCATCCCTGCCACGGCCAGCGGGACGCAGGCCGCGTTGTAGAGGGCGGCCCATGCCAGGTTCTCGCGGACGATGGCGCGGGTGCGGACCGACTGGCCCAGCACCGCGTCGACGTCCGACAGCCGTCCGCCCTGCACGATGAAGTCCGACCGCGCCTGGGCCAGCGGCACGCCCTGCCCCATCGCGATGGACACGTCGGCGCAGGCGAGCACCGGGCCGTCGTTCATGCCGTCGCCGACCATGGCGACGCGGCGTCCCTGGCGCTGCAGTTCACGCACGTGCGCCAGCTTGTCTTCGGGCGAGCAGGCCGCCCGGAAATGCTCGATGCCCACCCGCTGCGCCAGTGCGTGCACGGCGGCGGGCCGGTCGCCCGAGAGCAGTTCCACGCGCAGCCCGCGTTTGCGCAGCGCCGCCACCGCCTCGGCGGCATCGGGCCGCAGCCCTTCGGCCAGGCTGAAACTCGCCAGCCAGCCCCGGTCGTCCGCCAGGTGCACCCGGGCGTCCCCGGCCTGCGCGGGGTCGAGGCCGCAGAATGCGGCCGAGCCCAGGCGCAGCCCCAGGCCCGGCGGGATCGCCAGCACGCCCGAGAGCAGGCGCCCCTGCAGCCCTTCGCCGGCCTGCTCCTGGACGTCCTCCACCCGGGGAAGCTGCTGGCCGGCGGCAGCGGCTATCGCGCGCGAGACCGGGTGCAGCGAATGCCGTGCCAGGGCGCCCGCCGCAGCGAGCGCCTCTGCGGCGGACACCCCAGCGCGGCACCGGACACCGGACACCGCCAGGGTGTCCTGGGTGAGCGTGCCGGTCTTGTCGAACACCACCGTGTCGACGCCGGCCGCGGCTTCGAGCGCCTGCAGCTGCCGCACGAGGACGCCGCGGCGGGCCAGGGCGCCGGCCGAGGCCAGCGTTGCGGCGGGCGTGGCCAGCGACAGGGCGCAGGGGCAGGTGACGATCAGCACGGCCACCGCCACCGACAGCGCATGCGCCGGACCGGCCGACCACCACCACCAGGCGGCGCCGGCGGCGGCGACGAGCACCGCCACCAGGAAGGGACTGGCGATGCGGTCGGCCGCCAGGGCCAGGCGCGGCTTGTCGACCGACACGCGCTCCATCAGGGCGACGATGCCGGCGAAGCGCGTGTCCTCGCCGAGACGCTCGATGCGCACCAGCACCGCACCGCCGAGGTTGTGGCTGCCGGCGATCACCGCGTCGCCGGCGGCGCGCGGCAGCGGCTCGGATTCGCCGGTCAGGAGCGCTTCGTCCACGCGCGTGCGGCCCTCCAGGACCGTGCCGTCGGCGGGGAAGCGTTCGCCCGGCAGCACGCGGATCCGGTCGCCCAGGGCGAGGCGGCGCACCGCGATGCGCTCGAAGCTGCCGTCATCCCGCTGCCGATCGACCTGGGGAGGCAGCCCGCGCAGCAAGGCCTCCAGCGAGCCCGCGGTGCGGTCGCGAAGGCGCTGCTCGAGCAGGCGGCCCGACAGCAGGAAGAAGACGAACATGGTCACGGAGTCGTACCAGACCTCGTCGCCCCAGGGGCCCTGGGGCTCGAAGGTCGCGGCCGAACTCGCGCCGAAGGCGATCAGCAGCCCGAGCGCGACCGGCACGTCCATGCCCACGCGGCCGAGGCGAAGGTCGCGCACGGCACTGGAAAAGAAGGGGCGGCAGGAAAACAGGATGACCGGCACGGTCATCATCCAGGCGCCCCAGCGCAGCAGCGCCTCGACATCGGGGGTGATGTCGCCCGGCCCGGCCACATACAGCGGCAGGGCGTACATCATGGCCTGCATCATGCAGAAGCCGGCGACCAGCCAGCGCCAGAGCATGACCCGCTGGGCCTTCAGGCGCGGCGCGGCGTCGAGCAGGTCGCCGGCCGGCGTGGCGCCGTAGCCGGCGCGACGCAGCGCCGGCAGCCATTGCGAGGGCCGGCAGGACTCGGCCGACCAGGTGACCCGCGCGGTCTGGCTGGCGCCGTTCACCTGCACCGAGGACACACCCGGGACGCTGCCCAGGGCCTCCTCGACGTTGAGCGTGCAGGCCGCACAGTGCATGCCGTCGATGGCCAGGTACGACTCCCAGGCGCCGGCCACGCCGGGCAGGGGCCGGCTGAAGGCGGGCCATTCCGCCGGGTCGTCCAGCGCGTCCCAGCCGGCATCGGCGCCCACGGGCAGGTGCGGCTCGGGCAGGGCCAGGGAGGTCGAAGGAGGCATGCGGCGAGACTACCGGCCCGCCCGTCCGGACCCTTGACGTGGATCAAGTGCGCGCCCGTCGCCCTGGTTACGCTTGGCGACAGCCTGCCTGGGCAGGAAGAACACACGAGGAGAATCCCCCATGAAGATCATCCTGGCCGCCGACGGCAGCAAGTGCACCAAGAAGGCGCTGGCCTACCTGGTCACCCACGAGAACCTCGCCGGCGAAGGCGACGAGGTCGTGGTCGTCCACGTTCAGCAGCACCTGCCGCCGCGCGTGCGCTCCGCCGTCGGCGCGGAGATCGTGCAGGCCTTCCAGCAGGAAGAAGCCGAGAAGGTGCTCACGCCGATCCGCCGCTTCCTGGACAAGCACGCGATCCGCTACCGCTGCGAGTGGTCGGTGGGTCAGCCGGCCGAGCAGATCCTCAAGACGGCCCGCAAGACCAAGGCGCACATGATCGTCATGGGCACCCACGGCCACGGCTTCCTCGGGCGCGCCCTGATGGGCAGCGTCGCGCAGAAGGTCGTCACCGACGCGGAAGTGCCGGTGCTGCTGGTGAAGTGAAGGCCCTCAGAAGATGAGGCTGCCGAGGCCGAACACCACGGCCAGGCCGATCAGGAAAATGATGAGGACGATCCACAGCAGGACGCGCATGTCGGGCTCCGAGGTTGAACCCGGCCAGTCTGCGCAGTGCGACGCGGCGCATCTGTAGGATCGCCGCGCGGCTCCCGGACGGCGTTCATTGAAGGGCCAGGCGCGCCGGGCGGACAGCGACCCCCCGGAACACGGCAGCCGCGACGGGGCCCGGCTTACCGGCCGAGCGTCGCGGTGTCGCGTGCCAGCTGGGTGATGCGGTCCCAGTCCCCCGCGGCCATCGCGTCCGCGGGCGCCAGCCAGCTGCCGCCCACGCAGGCCACGTTCGGCAGCGCCAGCAGTTCGCCCGCGTTGGCCGGCGACACGCCGCCGGTGGGACAGAAGCGCAGGTCGAAGAAGGGCCCGGCCCAGGCCCGGAGCATGGCCGTGCCGCCGGCCTGCATGGCAGGGAAGAACTTCAAGGCGGTATAGCCCTCCTCGGCGGCGGCCATGATCTCGCTGCCGGTGGCGACGCCCGGCAGCAGCGGCAGCCCGAGGTCGCGACAGGCGCGGCC
>DAIMZU010000317.1:0-4353 GCA_036733845.1 Ramlibacter sp. | reverse complement strand
CTTCGGCCTGACCATCCAGCCCGAGCGGCTGAGCGAGATCCGCAACGAGCGGCGTCCCAACTCGCGCTATGCCTCGCTGGAGAACTGCCGGATGGAAGTGGCCGAGGCCGAGGCCATGATGCGCCGCTCGGGCATCCGCTGGCTGTCGACGACCACCAAGTCCATCGAGGAGATCGCCACGACCATCCTCCAGGAGATCCGGCCCGAACGGCTGGAGTACTGACGGCCGATAGCCGGAATTTATCGTCCGCATTGGAACGGTTGCGTTGCCCGGGGGGGGTCGCGCCGCCTAAGATGGCGTCTGCCGGTCGCGATCGAGCCGGTCCACGCGATCAAGCACTTCAACACAAACGAGAGGAAAGCACGATGTCCGTCATCAACACCCAGATCAAGCCCTTCAAGAACATGGCCTTCCGCCAGGGCAAGTTCATCGAGGTCACCGACGAAGCCGTCAAGGGCAAGTGGGCGGTCTTCTTCTTCTACCCCGCCGACTTCACCTTCGTCTGCCCGACCGAGCTGGGCGACGTCGCCGACAGCTACCAGGAGCTGCAGAAGATGGGTGTCGAGGTGTTCTCCGTCTCCACCGACACGCACTTCACGCACAAGGCCTGGCACGACGCATCGGACACGATCCGCAAGATCAACTACACCATGATCGGCGACCCGACCGGCGCCCTCACCCGCAACTTCGAGTGCATGCGCGAAGCCGAAGGCCTGGCCGACCGTGGCACCTTCATCGTCGATCCGCAAGGCGTGATCCAGGCCATCGAGATCACCGCCGAGGGCATCGGCCGCAACGCCGCCGACCTGGTGCGCAAGGTCAAGGCCGCCCAGTACGTTGCGGCCCACCCGGGCGAAGTCTGCCCCGCCAAGTGGGAAGAAGGCTCGGCCACGCTCAAGCCTTCGCTCGACCTGGTCGGCAAGATCTGAGCGGCCCCACGGCCACGCGCTTTCGGGCGCTTGACGGGCCCGGGTGCGCCCTGCCCCCGGGCTTTTTCATTTCCTGATTCAGGACTTCAAGGGAGATTCCATGCTCGACGCCAGCCTCAAGGCCCAGCTTGCCAGCTACCTCGAACGCATCCACCAGCCGGTGGAGATCACCGCCAGCCTCGACGACTCGCAGGCATCCCAGGAGATGCGGGCGCTGCTGCGCGACATCGCCGAGGCGTCCAGCCAGGTGACCGTGCGCGAAAGCCAGGGCGGGCCGTGGCGCACGCCTTCCTTCGCGGTGCACCGTCCCGGACAGAGCACCGGCCCGCGCTTTGCCGGCCTGCCCATGGGCCATGAGTTCACCTCGCTGGTGCTGGCGCTGCTGCAGGTCGGTGGCTATCCGCCAAAGGTGGACGCCGCGCTGCTCGAGCAGATCCGCGCACTCGAGGGCGACTTCGAGTTCGAGGTGTACGTCTCGCTGACCTGCCACAACTGCCCGGACGTGGTGCAGGCCCTCAACCTGATGGCCGTCCAGAACCCGCGCATCCGCACCACCATGATCGAGGGCGGACTGTTCCAGGACGAGATCAAGGCGCGCGACATCATGGGCGTGCCGACGGTGTTCCTCAATGGCACCTACTTCGGCAACGGCCGCATGAGCCTCGAGGAGATCGTCGCCAAGGTCGACAGCAACAGCGCCGCCCGGGAAGCCGCCAAGATCGCGGCCAAGGAGCCCTTCGACGTGCTGATCGTCGGTGGCGGCCCCGCCGGTGCCGCCGCAGCGGTCTACGCGGCGCGCAAGGGCATTCGCACGGGCATCGCCTCCGAGCGCTTCGGCGGCCAGGTGCTGGACACCCTGGGCATCGAGAACTTCATCTCCATCAAGGAAACCGAAGGGCCGCGCTTCGCGCTCGCCCTCGAGGAGCATGTGCGCCACTACGACGTCGACATCATGAACCTGCAGCGCGCCAAGGCCCTGGTGCCGCCGGCGCAGGAAGGCGGGTACGTCGAGATCCAGCTGGAGAACGGGGCCTCGCTGAAGTCACGCACCGTCATCCTGTCGACCGGCGCGCGCTGGCGCAACATCAACGTGCCGGGCGAGAAGGAATACAAGAACAAGGGCGTCGCCTACTGCCCGCACTGCGACGGGCCGCTGTTCAAGGGCAAGCGCGTGGCCGTCATCGGTGGCGGCAACTCAGGCGTGGAGGCTGCGATCGACCTGGCCGGCATCGTGGCTCACGTGACGCTGATCGAATACGACACCCAGCTGCGGGCCGACGCGGTGCTGCAGAAGAAGCTGCACAGCCTGCCCAACGTGACCGTGATCCTGAACGCTCAGACGACCGAGATCACCGGCGACGGCCAGAAGGTGGACGGGCTCGAGTACAAGGACCGGGCAAGCGGAGAGTCCCACCGCGTGGCTCTTGAAGGCATCTTCGTGCAGATCGGCCTGGTGCCCAACACCGACTGGCTCAAGGGGACGATCGAGCTGTCCAGGCACGGCGAGATCGTCGTCGACGCCAAAGGCCAGACCTCGGTGCCGGGCGTCTTCGCCGCGGGCGACGCGACCACGGTGCCGTACAAGCAGATCATCATCGCCGCCGGCGATGGTGCAAAGGCGGCGCTGAGTGCATTCGACCACCTGATCCGGACTTCGGCACCTGCGGGTTGACGGAGGGCGGCGACCGCTTCAGCCGAAACTCGGACGCAACACTCCAACCGGCGCAGCGGCCGCCACCTCGCCCACGTGCCGCGCTTCGCGGGCATGGTCCGCCAGCTTGAACACCGCCACCGCATCCACCAGCTGCCGGGCCTGGTGCTTCAGGCTGGCCGAAGCCGCTGCGCTTTCCTCGACCAGGGCAGCGTTCTGCTGCGTGGTCAGGTCCATCTGCGAGACGGCCTCGCCGATCTCGGCGGCTGAGGCAGAGGCCTTGTCGTTGATCTCCACTGCCTGTCCGACGCTGGCTTCGCCGGCACGCGAGAGAGTAAGCAACCCGGCCCCGGCAGCCAGGGACCCGAGGCGCCTGCTCACGGTGCGGGCACAGGCGGCCTCGCCGGCGCCATCAGCTCGACACGCGCGTGCTCGTGCTCTCCATGTCCAGCCAGCCACGCGCCGTGGCCGAAGCCATGCGCCTGGGTGCGAGAGGTATGTTCGGGGCACAGCTCCATCTGTCGGCCAAGACCGTCGATACGTACCGCAGCCGCCTCATGGCCAAGCTGCAGCTGGGCGATGTGCCTGCCGTGGTGCGCTGGGCGATCCGCAACGGCCTGGTGTCCTCGGACGAGGAGTAGCGGCACCCGAACGTCCGGGCTTGGCCCACAATGGCTGCCTCCGGAGGACACGAATGCAAGGCGATCCCAAGATCATCCACCACCTGCAGGCACAGCTTCGCAACGAGCTGACGGCCACCAACCAGTACTTCCTGCACTACCGCATCCTCAAGCACTGGGGCTTCGGCAGACTGGCGAAGAAGGAGTACGAGGAGTCCATCGGGGAGATGAAGCACGCCGACCGGCTGATGGCGCGCATCCTCATGCTCGACGGGCTGCCCAACCTGCAGGACCTAGGCAAGCTCATGATTGGCGAGGATGTGCCCGAAATCCTGGGCTGCGACCTGCGCAGCGAGCGCGGCGCCCAGCTGACCCTCAAGGAAGGCATCGTCGCTTGCGAGCAGGCACGCGACTTCGTTTCCCGGCAAATCCTCCAGGACATCCTGGAGGACACTGAAGAGCACATCGACTGGCTCGAAACGCAGCTGGACGTTCTCAACAAGGTCGGGCTGCAGAACTACCTGCAATCTCAGCTGGACGAGTCGCACGGCGAGTGAAAGTGCGCTCCCTGGTGGGGCTTCAACCTTTGACCTTGATCATGAAATGAGATGGATTCGCATTTAGAATGCGGCCATTCCACCTCGTTCGAATTGCCCCATGATCGTCTGTGTCTGCCAACGAGTATCCGACCGGGAGATCGCCCGCCATGCGGCGGCCGGAAAGGACTTCAGCGACATCCAGCTGGAACTGGGGGTTGCCACGCAGTGCGGCCGCTGCGAAGACTGCGCGCGCGGCATAGTCGAATCCTGCTGCTCCGGTCCAGGCAGCCCGCCTTCCGGCGCCGACCGGCCTGAGGGCCAGGGCTGGCTTCCTTTCGGTGCAGCCGCTGCCACTGCCTGAGCTGTTCGGCCGTCCGAGTGCCTGCGGCAGTGCCTACACTGCGCAGTTGGCCCTGTCCACATTCTCCGTCGCGTGCCGATTTCCTCGCGTCCCGTCCTGATTGCCTCCGGCGTCGTGCTTCTGCATGTCGCTGCGCTGTGGGCACTGCAGGCGGGTCTTGGGCGCCGCCCGGCTGAAGTGGTCATTCCGGTCGCGCTGCTGGCGGAGACGGTCGAACCGCCGCCAGCGCCGGTCGTCCCACCGGCACCGGTG
>DAIMZU010000316.1:0-4354 GCA_036733845.1 Ramlibacter sp. | reverse complement strand
CCCATCTGCCTCCTGATCCGCAACACCGACCAGCGCAGCAAGGACTACAGCGACATCGCCCAGACCTTCCGTCCCGGCCATGCCGACTACGCCTACATGCAGAAGTACGGCCGGCGCGACCCCCGCGGCGGAGGGCGCTCGTCGGCCCGGCTGACCGCGCCGATGGTTGCAGCGGGCGCTGTCGCGAAGAAATGGCTGGCGTCGCGCTACGGCACGCGCTTTCTCGGCTGCATGACGCAGATCGGCGAACTCGAGATTCCCTTCGAGAGCTGGGAGCACGTTCCGCGCAACCCCTTCTTTGCCCCCGTGGCCGACGTCTCGCGCCTGGAGGTCTACATGGACGCCCTGCGCAAGAGCGGCGACTCCTGCGGCGCGCGCCTGCGCGTGATCGCCACGGGTGTGCCGGTGGGCCTTGGCGAGCCGCTGTTCGACAAGCTCGACGCCGACATTGCCTACGCCATGATGGGCATCAACGCGGTCAAGGGTGTGGAAATCGGCGCGGGATTCGCCAGCGTCACCCAGCGCGGCACCACCCACGGTGACTCGCTCACCCCGCGCGGCTTCGCCACCAACAACGCGGGCGGCGTGCTGGGCGGCATCAGCACCGGCCAGGACCTGGAGGTCTCGATCGCGATCAAGCCCACCAGCTCCATCATCAGCCCCCGCGACACCATCGACCTGCAGGGCCAGCCCGCCCAGGTGATCACCAAGGGCCGCCACGACCCCTGCGTAGGCATCCGCGCGACCCCCATCGCCGAAGCCATGCTGGCCCTGGTCGTCATGGAGCACGCCCTGCGCCAGCGCGCCCAGAACGGGGACGTCAATCCGCCTTTGCAGCCGATTGAGTCTTCGTTCTTGTGAATTCGGGGCGTTCGCCTTTCACCCCCGGCATTCACCTCCGCCGCTCCATTGCCTCCCGCACCTCGCGCCCCAGTTCGATGACGGCCAGTGCGTAATAGCTCGACTGGTTGTAGCGGGTGATCACGTAGAAGTTCTCGGTGCCGGCCACGTAGGTGCTCGGGGCGTCGCCGTTCTGCAGTTCGACCAGTGCGAGAGGGCCGGCGTGCTCGGCGGCGGCGCCGTCCAGGAGGGCGCCGCGTGCGGCGAAGGATGCCGTGCTGAAGGTGGGCAGGATGTCGGGGGCGAGAAGGGTCTCGAGGTCCAGGCGCTCGGCGTCGAAGCGCACCGGGTAGTGGGTCGGCATGCCGGTGTGCCAGCCGTGCGCCTTGAAGTAGCTGGCCACCGACCCGATCGCGTCGGCGGGGCTGGCGCGCAGGTCGATGCGGCCGTCGCCGTCGAAATCGACCGCCCAGCGCGCGATGCTGGAGGGCATGAACTGCGGCAGTCCGGAAGCGCCCGCGAAACTGCCCAGGGGCGCAAGCGGGTCGCCGCCGGTGCGGTGCTGCTGGCTCAGGAACTGCTCGAGTTCACGCCTGAAATAAGCAGCCCGCTCGGCCGCGCGCGGATGGCTGGCCGGGTGGTCGAAGGCCAGGGTCGCGAGCGCGTCGAGCACGCGGAAATCCCCCATGTGCCGTCCGTAGAGGGTTTCGACGCCGATGATCCCGACGATGGCCTCGGCGGGCACGCCCCACTCGCGCTCGGCACGCTCCAGTGTCGCGCGATGCTCCTGCCAGAAACGTATTCCGGCGTCGATGCGGACCGCGTCGATGAAGCGGCTTCGGTAGGCCGCCCAGTTCTTGCGGGCGCCGGGCGGGGCGGGCTGCATCAGCCGCTGGACCGAGGGCAGCAGCCGGGCCTGGGCGACGGCCCGGCGTGTCCACTCGGGGTCCAGGTCGCGCCGGTGCGCGACGTCGGCCGCGAAGGCCATGGCTTCGGCATGGCCGGCGTAGGGCGTTCCGGCGCGCTCGCGCGGCGCCGGGCGCGGACTCGCGGCGTCGGCGCTGGCGGCGACCTTGCGCGCCTTCGGCGGTGGCTTCCGGGATTCGGCGTGCACCGGCATCTGCAGGGGCAGGGTGGCGGCGGCGAGCAGCCAGCCAAGAAGAAGGGAAAGTCGCATCGCGGAGGGAGTCAGCCTGGCCAGGAAAGGTTTCGGAGATCGCGGCGCAACCGGCCCACGCTGTCCCGCGGATCGCGGGCGTAGCGTTGGGCTTCGAGCCGCACCAGCCAGTCTGCCAGCGGCGCCGCGGCCGTGCCGAATCGATCGACCGCGGCCGTGGCGATCTGCCGGGGTCCGTGGGTGGGTGGCAACACCAGGCCCTCGCGGGCCAGGCGCGCGCGCACGCGGGCGAGCAGCCGCAGCCACGGGTCGTGCTGCAGCCGCTCCCACAGGGTCCAGGCGGCGCCGGCGCCGGCAGCCAGCACGACCAGCGTGATCAGCAGGTACGCCAGGTCTTCCCACGACGGATTGGAAAAGCCGAGGTGGCGCAACAGCTGAAGCTGGCGGCTCTGTGTGTAGTTCAGCACGCGCTGGTTCCAGCCGTTGTTCAGCGCGTCCCAGGTGCTTCGCAGGAAGGCGGCCAGGTTGGGGTTGACCGCACCGACCGCGGCGGTGAAGACGCCCGGCGGCGGCTGCAGGCGCTGCAGCGAACCCGTGCGGCTGGGTGCCACGGCGGTGGTGGGATCGACCCGCACCCAGCCCTGGCCTTCGATCCAGACCTCGACCCAGGCGTGCGCGTCGCTGTTGCGCACGATCCAGAATCCGTCGACAGGGTTCCGCTCGCCACCCTGGAAGCCGGTGACGATGCGCGCGGGAATGTCCATGCCGCGCATCAGCACGGCGAAGGCCGAGGCGATGTGCTCGCAGAAACCTTCCTTGCGGTCGAACCAGAACTCGTCGGCGGTGTGCGTGCCGTAGACGCCAGGGTCGAGGGTGTAGAAGTAGCCGCCGGTGCGCAGCCGCTCCAGGGCCGCCTGCACCAGCGGCCACTTGTCTTCCGGACGCGCGGGGCTGGCCCGCATCAGCTCGGTTGCCAGCTGGAGGGTGCGCGGGTTCAGCGCGGGCGGCAGCTCCCGGTATTCCAGCGGGAGGGTCCGTCCGCTGGCGACCGGACCCTGGCGCCAGTCCACGTGGCTCTCGGCGGTGTAGCGCAGCAGGTCGGTCACCGGGCCCGGCAGCATCCATTGCATCTCCGGGGTGGGGACCGGCATGGTGCCCGGCACGTCGGGGGCGGTTCCGGCAACGTCCAGGGTCAGCAGCCACGGCCGGTTGTTCGGCTCGAGCGTGATCGTGTAGCGGACCGGGTCGCCCAGCAGCTCGACGGGGGCTCGGCGGGCGATCTGCCCAGGCGGCGGCAGGGTGCCTGGCGTCGGGTACAGCGGCCGCCAGCTGCGGCCGTCGAAGTTCGCAAGGACGGGGCCGCGAAAGTACAAGGTGTTGCGCGGCGGCGGCGGGCCGTCGAAGCGCACGCGCATGGCGATGCCCTCGTCCAGCGCGAGCTGGGCGACATTGCCCACTTCCATCGTGGAAGCCAGGCCGCTGCGACCGGTGAGGCCGTCGGTGGGAATGCTCCAGAGAGGGGCAAAGCGCGGGAACAGCAGGAACAGCGCCGCCATCACGGGGGTGCCGAACAGGACCATGCGGCCCGCCGTCCGCGCCGCGCGCGCGAGCGGTGGCCGCCCCACGGGCATCTGGGCGAGCACCAGTGAGGTCAGCAGCCCCATCAGGCCCACCAGCATGGCGGCGGCGACGGGCAGGGACTGCGAGTACAGGAAGTTCGCCAGCAGCGTGAAGAAGCCGAGGAAGAAGATCACGAAGGCATCGCGGCGCGCCCGCAGCTCGAGCGTCTTGAGCGCGAGCAGCGAGACCACCAGCGTGACGCCCGGATCCCGACCGAGCAGCGTGCGGTGGGTGGCCCAGGTCGCGGCCAGCGTGGCGGCGAGCAGCAGCGCGAGCCACACGCGGCCGGGCAGCGGTCGCGCCCGCAGCGCGAGCCATCCGCGCCAGGCCAGCAGCACGCCGGCCGCCGGGCCGGTCCAGGCCGGCAGGCGCGGCAGCATGGGCAGCAGCAGCCAGGCGACCACCGCCAGCAGGAACAGGGTGTCGCGGCTGTCGCGGGGCAGCGCGGCGAGGTAGGTGCGGGCGGCCGTCAGCACAGCGCGAGCGCCTCCAGGCAACGTCGCTTGTGGGCCTCGCCGCTGCCCGGGGTGATCTCCTGGCCGGGCAGGCGCAGCCCGTAGTCCACGCCGAGCTTGTCGGCTTGCAGCACCCAGGCCACCAGGCGTGACAGCCGGCGCTCGAAGTCGGCGCCACCGGCGCTGGCGAGGTCGAGCCAGAGTTCGTCCCGGCGGGCCTGTCCCGAGTCACGGCTGACGAGTTCCTGGGACTTTGCCGCTTTTTTCCAGACGATCCGCTTCAGGGGATCGCCCGCGCGGTAGGCGCGCACGCCGTCGAAGT
>DAIMZU010000315.1:0-4355 GCA_036733845.1 Ramlibacter sp. | reverse complement strand
TGCAGGATGGTGTTGCGCACGGCGGCCTCGACCAGCACGGCGATGTTGCGGCCGGCGACCACCTGGATCACCGCCTTTCGGATCGGCACGCCCAGCACGTCCTGGGTGAGCGGCTCATACGGCAGGCGCTCGTATTCGCGCTCGAGCGTCTCGCGGCGCACCAGGTGCACGATGAGCTTCAGGCGCATCTTGCGGCGTACCGCGGTCTCGCCGAAGATGGCCTTGATATCCAGCAGGCCGATGCCGCGCACCTCGAGCAGGTTCTGCAGCAGTTCCGGGCAGCGGCCCTCGATGGTGGTCTGGTTGATGCGGTACAGGTCGACCGCATCGTCCGCCACCAGGCCGTTGCCCCGCGAGATCAGTTCCAGCCCCAGTTCGCTCTTGCCCAGGCCGGACTCCCCGGTGATCAGCACGCCCAGGCCCAGGATGTCCATGAACACGCCGTGCATCGAGGTGCGCTCGGCGAAGTGCTTGGACAGGTAGGCCCGCAGCACGTCGATGACGAAGGCCGATGGCTCCTGGGTGGCGAACATCGGAATCTGCGCCCGCTCGCACATGGACACCAGCGCGTCGGGCGCGACCTGGCCGTCGGTGAGCACCAGCACCGGCGGCTCCAGCGTGACGATGCGCGAGATGCGGCGCGCGCAATCGTCCGGCGTGGCGTTGGTCAGGTAGGCGATCTCGCGCTCGCCGATGATCTGCACCCGGTAGGGGTGGATGTAGTTGAGGTAACCGACCAGGTCGGCGCCCGAGCGCGCCGCTCGAACGGCGAGTTCATCGAAGCGCCGCTCGGATGCCCCGAGGCCCGCCACCCATTCCCACTTGAGCTGCCCGCGGTGGTGCTCGAAGAGGACGTCGGCACTGACGACGGTGGGCTTCACGTGCGCCGCAGGGCTATTGGGCCGACTGCCAGTTGGCGATCAGCCCGTGCAGCTCGTCGGCGCTGCCGCTGGATTTGATCCGCTCGCGCAGTGGGGCGTCGCTGAGCAGCTCGGCAATTTCGGACAGGATTTCCAGGTGCTTCTGGGTGGCCGCCTCGGGCACCAGCAGGAAGATCAGCAGGTTAACCGGCTGCTCATCCGGCGCGTCGAAGCCGATGGGCTGTGCCAGCTGGAACAGCGCCGCCATGGGCGCCTTCAGCCCCTTGATGCGCCCGTGCGGAATCGCCACGCCATGGCCCAGGCCGGTCGAGCCCAGCCGCTCCCGCGCGAACAGGCTGTCGGTGATCAGCGCCCGCGACAGACCATGGAGGTTCTCGAACAGAAGCCCGGCTTCTTCGAAGGCCCTTTTCTTGCTGGTGGCGTCGACGCTCACCAGCACTTGGGCCACGGGCAGGATGGAGGCGAGGCGGTTCATGGTTGGGAGTCGGATTATGCACCCGGGTTTCCCCGGTGGTCGCACGAGGGGCTTGCGGCCGTGGATGCCGCGCGACAGCAGAAAAAAAGCGCCCGAAGGCGCCTTTGTCACGGGAAGGGCCTGTGCGGCACGCTGTCACATGAGCCGCTTGGGCGTCTCGTGGTGATGGCTCTGCACCCGCGTCTTGTGCTTGCCGACCTGCCGGTCGAGCTTGTCGACCAACTGGTCGAGCGCGGCGTAGAGGTCTTCGTGGGAGCTCTCGGCAAAGAGGTCGTTGCCCTTGACCCGGATCATGCACTCGGCGCGCTGGCGGCGTTCCTTTTCCTTCATGTTGTCGATCGTCAGCAGGACCTTGATGTCCACCACCTGATCGAAGTGCCGGGTGATGCGATCAAGCTTGGTGGTCACGTAATTGCGCAGCGCGGGCGTGACTTCCAGGTGGTGACCGCTGATCGTCAGGTTCATGGGGGATCTCCTGTGGTTGCACGGGTGGGAAAGGCCGCCGCCTCGGATGCCGGGGCGAGGCCAGGGGAAAGTCCATGCGATCCACTATGCGCCCATGTCGGACGAAATTCAACCCGGCCCGGCTCAGCCTTCGGGGCATTCACGGCATCCTTGACGTCCATCAAACCGGCCAAACGAAAACGCCGCCCCGGGGGGCGGCGTCAGGAACTGCAGGAATCCAGGCCGGCGCGCGCTCAATGCCAGCGCGGACCGGCCGCGTACCGGCTCCAGCCGGTGTCCACCGTGCGCCCGCGCGATCGGGCTTCCGGATGCAGCAGCGCACCGGGTCGGCGCTCGAGATTTGCGTGCTCGATGCGGTCCACCTGAGGCTTGTCACGAGGCACGTCCGCCAGGCGGCGAGGAGGCTTGATGCTTTCGAGGGACATGGTCACTCCGGAATGGCGTTCAGTCACGAACGGCTGGGGCCGTTGGTCGCGGGCTCACCGCCGGCAGGTGCCGCGGGCCGGTGCGCCTGGCTCAGGAAGGGCCAGGGCCGGGCCGGCCGCGTGGGGGCCGGCTTCGCAGCGGCCTCGGCACGGCCGCTCGGGCGCGAGCCTGCGCGGCTGGCGTTCGGGTCGTTGGCGTGCTGGATCATGACTGGCGCTCCTGGGTGGTGCACCTCCGGTGGCACCGGAGACTGGGACAGTGAATGTAGGGCTGGCGCCTCATCCGGTCTGTCGGACGGGTCGGCCCAGCCGTGTAGGACGTCTCCTGCTGATGGGCTGCCGGGTCGCCGTCGTTCCACGGCCCGGGGCGGGTGCAGGATGGCGCCATGCCCAACGAGCTCAGGGCCAATGGCCACCACAATCCCCGCCTGCCCCACAGCCCCCGCGTGATGCTGCTGGTGGACTTCATCAATCCGCTGAACTTCCCGGGCGCGGAACAGCTCGCGCCTGCGGCCCTGGAAGCGGCGCGGGCCACCGCCCGGTTGAAGGACAGGCTCTCAGCGCAAGGCGTCGCAACCATCTACGCCAACGACAATTTCGGTATCTGGCAGTCGGATTTCCACAGCCTGGTGACCCAGTGCGTCGGCCATGACGGCGCGTGCGGCGAGATCGCCCGCACGATCTACCCCCAGGCGACTGACCTGACCATCCTCAAGCCCCGGCATTCCGCCTTCTTCGGCTCGCCCCTGGAGCTGCTGCTGTCCGAGATGGATGCGCGGGAACTGGTGATCTGCGGGCTGGCGACCGACATGTGCGTGCAGATGACGGCCGCGGACGCCTTCCTCCGCGAATACCACTGCTGGGTGCCCAGCGACTGCACCGCGGCAGAGACCGAAGCCGCCCATTCGGCCAGCATGGCTTACATGGCTTCGGTGCTCAAGTGCGACGTGAGGGCATCCACGGAGGTTCCCGAGGAATCCTCCGGGTCCGACTGAGGGGCCGGCTCAGAAGGTGTCCCGGTGCCCGCATGGCGCTCATCGCGCCGTATCCCCTAGAAGGTGGCCTCCACGCGCGCCCACGGGCCTCCAGGCACTGGCAGCACGCCCCATCCGAAAACAGCAGCACGGCGGCCCGATCGTCTTCGGCTTTGCGCCGCGCCGATCGTTCTGCGAGCGCCTGAGGCGGCTTGGCCGCGGAGAGGGTCACAGGAGAGACGCCGGTGCCGGCGCCCGGCTGCTCGACGATGTGCCGGAGGCGACATAATCGGCGTGTGCGACCGTGTGCGGCGGTGACGGCACCTCAGGCTTCACGCCGACAACTACAACCCGCCACGGAGTGCGTCGTCCATGCTCAATGTCTTCACGCTCGCCAACGGGCGACTGCTCCAGAGGGAGATCGAGTCGCTCGAAGAGCTTTCCAGCCTCCAGCCCATCTGGGTGGACCTCGAGGAGCCGACGCCGGACGAGAAGCGGTGGGTCAAGCAGTACTTCAACCTCTCCATCCCGGACGACGCGATGGACGAGGACATCGAGGAGTCGGCTCGCTTCTATGAGGAAGACAACGGCGACCTGCACATCCGCAGCGACTTCCTGATCGCCGACGAGGACGATCCGCGCACGGTGCGCGTCGCCTTCATCCTCAACCTGATGAACGAGGAGTCGCGCAGCAAGGGGGTCCTGTTCTCCATCCACGACGAGGACGTCCCGGTGTTCCGGCTGCTGCGGCTGCGTGCACGGCGTGCCCCGGGCCTGATCGAGGACGCCAAGGAGGTCCTGCTCAAGCTGTTCGACGCCGACGCCGAGTACTCGGCCGACACGCTCGAAGGCATCTACGACCAGCTCGAGCAGGTCAGCCGGCAGGTGCTCTCGGGTGAGTTCACCGACGCCCGCGCCGGAGAGGTGCTGTCGGCGATCGCCCGCCAGGAGGACATGAACGGGCGCATCCGGCGCAACGTCATGGACACCCGCCGCGCGGTCAGCTTCATGATGCGCAGCCGCATGCTCAGCGCCGGCCAGTTCGAGGAGGCGCGCCAGATCCTGCGCGACATCGAGTCACTGGACAACCACACGGCCTTCCTGTTCGACAAGATCAACTTCCTGATGGACGCCA
>DAIMZU010000314.1:0-4356 GCA_036733845.1 Ramlibacter sp. | reverse complement strand
GTGCAGCGGCTGGCTGCCATGGGTGGTCAGCGCGAACAGCCGTCCTGCCGGGGGCGCGCAGTCCTGCAGCAGCGCGGCCCAGTCGCGGTGGCGCCGCACCTCGGCCCATTCGTGGTAGTCCAACCCGGCGCGGCGCATGAGGCGGTCTTCCATTGAAAAACCCAGCGGCTCGACCAGGTGCAGCGCGCAGCCGGTGTTGGCGGCCAGGCGGATCACGTTGCCGGTGTTTGGCGGAATCTCGGGTTCGACGAGGACGATGTTGAACATGGGCGGTCAGCGCGGGGGGGCCGGCGGCTCGGTCGCCGGCGCGGCGGGGCAGGGCAGGGCCGCAAGCGTAATGCACTCCGCGCCGGGGTGCCCCGGCCCGGGTGTGCGTGCCAGCACCAGGGCCGTCACGCGCGTCGCGCCGGCTTCGCGCAGCGCAGCGGCGGCCGCGTGCAGGGTGGCGCCGGTGGTCATGACGTCGTCCACCAGCGCGATGTGCCGGCCGCAGGCCCGAATCGCATGCCGTGGGTCGGTCGCGAAGGCGCCGTCCACGTTGCGCGCGCGTCCCTCATGGTCGAGGCTGGCTTGCGCCGGTGTCTCCCGGATGCGCAGCAGCAGGCGTGCGTCCACCCGATCCGGCGCGAGGACGCGGGCGAGGGCCAGGGCCTGGTTGAAGCCGCGCTCGGCCAGTCGGCGGGGTGCCAGCGGCATGGGCACGACGATGTCCGCCTCGGCCAGTGCCTGCGCGAGCGGGCCGCTGCCGAGCATGAGCCGGGCCAGTGGCGCCGCCCAGCCGGGCTGGTCCCCGAACTTGAACCGCGCCACCAGCGCGGACCAGGGATAGGCGTAGTCCACGGCGGCGTGGCAGGCGTCGAGCGGCGGGGGATCGCGCAGGCAGCGGCCGCACAGGTCCTGACCATCCGGCAGCCGCAGCGCGCATTCGCTGCACCGGGCCGTGGGCATGGCAAAGCGACGGGTGCAGGCACCACACAGCGGCGCGGTGGGCCAGGCGTGGCATACCGCGCAACAGGACGGCACGTGCGACAGCACGGCCCGCAACCGGCGCCAGGACATGCGGGTCAATATACTGGCAGGCCCCCGCATCCATGCCTTCCCAGCGTCCACCCACCCTCGACCCCGCCGCCGCCGAGCGCTGGCACGGCCGCGCCCCGCCCGAGGCGCCCTGGCTGCACGAGGAAGTGGCGCGGCGCATGGCCGAGCGGCTCGAGTGGATCCGGCTGCAACCGGCTTCCTGGGCGCACTGGGGGCCTGCGCGTGGCGGACTGCAGGCCCACGCAGTGCTCGCGGAACGTTACCCGAAGGCGCAGGTCCAGGCGGTGGAGCCCTCGCCCGCGGGAGCGCAGGCCACGCGCCTGGCACTGGCCGCGCCCTGGTGGAGGCGATGGGGACGGACCGCAACGCAGGTGGTCGATGCCGTGCCCGATGGTGCGGTCCAGATGGTCTGGTCCAACATGGCCCTGCACCTGGCGGCCGATCCGCAGGCATTGATCGCGCAGTGGCACCGCGCGTTGGCGACGGACGGCTTCCTGATGTTTTCCTGCCTCGGCCCGGACACGCTGCGTGAGTTGCGCGCGCTGTACGCCAGCCTCGGCTGGCCGCCGCCGGCGCCCGAGTTCACCGACATGCACGACTGGGGGGACATGCTGGTGAATGCCGGCTTCGCCGAGCCGGTGATGGACATGGAGCGCCTGACCCTCACCTGGGGCAGCCCCGAGGCGCTGCTGTCCGAATTGCGGCAGCTGGGACGCAATCTCCACCCGGCCCGTTTTCCCGGACTGCGCGGCCGCGCCTGGCGCACCCGCCTGGAAGCGGCGCTGCGCGAGGCCCTCGCCGGGCCGGACGGACGGCTCGCGCTGACCTTCGAGGTCGTCTACGGGCATGCCCTCAAGCCCGCGCCGAGGGTGCGAATGGCGGCCGAAAGCGCGGTGCCGCTGCAGGACATGCGCGCGCTGCTGCGCGGCGGACCGCGCCGCTGACGGCGCCTCCAGGGTGCGGGCGTGGCGCGCGAGCGACGCCGAACACCCGGCAACGGGGTGGCTTGTGCTGCCTTCCGGTGACTTATATCCCGCAGGGTCGGCTTGGGCTTTGCGCTTGCTCAACTACCCGCGGAGGGCTTGCAGCCGCACGCTACAATGGTGTGTTGATCTTGTGAGCGGCCGGCCGTCATGCGGGGTTTTCGATTCGCCACGGTTCAGGGCCAGAGCATCCACTGGGCCCTGAAGCGCAACTGTTCGGTCACCCCCGTGCAGCTGGCGTGGTTCTATGCCTCGCTGTGTGTCGTCTCCCTGGGCATCGGCCTGTATTTCTGGCAGATGGGCGCTTCGCTCGTCCTGCCGATCGCGGGGCTCGAGCTGGCGGGGGTCGGCGTGGCCTTCCTGGCGTATGCCCGGCATGCAGCCGACGGAGAGCGCATCAGCCTCGAGGGGCCGCGTCTCGTCGTCGAGCTCGAGAATGCGGGGCGGCTGGAGCGGGCCGAGTTTCACCGGGACTGGGTCCGGGTGGAGCCCGGCACCGACGGGCGCTCGCTGATCGAGCTGTCCGGGCGGGGCCGCTCGGTGCGTGTCGGGCGCTTCCTGCGCCCGGAACTGCGACCGGTGCTGGCACAGGAAATCAGGCGGGCCTTGCGCGAGACGGCGCCAGGACGCGCGGCGGATTGTCATTGAGGTAGATACGAAGTGAAAATGATGAAGAGCATTTCCCAGAAGGCGGCCGCACTGCTGGCTGCCGCGGGTGCTGCCGGTGGCGCCCTGGCCCAGGTGCAGGATCTGCCGGGTGGCCCTGGCGTCCGCCAGCTGAACCTGCACACGGCAGCCACCCGCATCGCGGTGGAACAGGCCTGGCTGCACTGGTTCATGCTCATCACCTGCACCGTCATCTTCGTGCTGGTGTTCGCGGTGATGTTCTATTCCATCTGGAAGCATCGCCGCTCGCGTGGCGCCAAGCCGGCCAACTTCCACGAGTCGGTGACGGTCGAGGTCATCTGGACCATCATCCCCTTCCTCATCGTCATCCTGATGGCGCTGCCGGCCACCAAGGTCCTGGTCGCCGCCAAGGACACCAGCAATGCCGACGTCACCATCAAGGCGACCGGCTACCAGTGGAAGTGGGGCTACGACTACCTCAATGGCGAAGGCGCCGGCGTGTCCTTCCTCTCCACGCTCGACGCCTCGCATCGTGCGATGTCCGATTCCGGCAACGTCAAGGAAGCGCCCAACAACTACCTGCTCCAGGTCGACAATCCGCTCGTCGTGCCCGTGGGCAAGAAGATCCGCATCATCACCACGGCCAACGACGTGATTCACGCCTGGGGTGTGCCGGCCTTCGGCGTCAAGCAGGACGCCATTCCCGGCTTCGTGCGCGACACCTGGTTCCGCGCCGAGAAGGTGGGCGATTTCTACGGTCAGTGCTATGAGCTCTGCGGCAAGGAGCACGCCTACATGCCCATCCACGTGAAGGTGGTGTCCGCCGCCGACTATTCCGCATGGGTTGGCGAAGAGCAGAAGAAGATGGCCGCCCGCATGGACGACCCGGCCAAGGTCTGGACGCTGACCGATATCGTCGCCCGCGGCGAGAAGGTCTACGCCGCCAACTGCGCCGCCTGCCACCAGGCCAACGGCATGGGCGCGGGCCCGATCAAGGCGCTGAACCAGTCGCCCATCGTGCTGGACGCCGACAAGACCAAGGAAATCCACATCGTGCTGAACGGCAAGGCCGTGATGCCGGCGTGGAAGCAGCTGAGCGACACCGACATCGCGGCCGTCATCAGCTACACCAAGAATGCCTGGACCAACAAGACCGGCCAGGTCGTGCAGCCCGCCGAAGTGCTGGCGCAGCGCGGCAAGTAATCGGCCCAAGAGGAATCAAGAGGGAACCCCATGAGCGCAGTTCTTGACCCGCACGGCCACGCTGGCCACCACGACGACCACCACGACCACGCGCCCGCCGGCTGGCGCCGCTGGGTCTACGCGACCAACCACAAGGACATCGGGACGCTGTACCTGCTGTTCGCGTTCTTCATGCTGATGTTCGGTGGCGTGCTGGCCCTGGGCATCCGCGCCGAGCTGTTCCAGCCCGGCCTGCAGCTGGTCAACCCCGAGCTGTTCAACCAGCTCACCACCATGCACGGCCTGATCATGGTGTTCGGCGCCATCATGCCGGCGTTCGTGGGCTTCGCGAACTGGATGATCCCGCTGCAGATCGGCGCGCCCGACATGGCATTCGCCCGCATGAACAACTTCAGCTTCTGGCTGATGGTTCCTGCCGGCATCATGCTGGTGCTGTCCTTCTTCATGCCGGGCGGCGCCCCCGCCGCCGGCTGGACGCTGTACGCGCCGCTGACGCTGCAGATGG
>DAIMZU010000313.1:0-4372 GCA_036733845.1 Ramlibacter sp. | reverse complement strand
ACATGGTGATGCTGCGCGAGTTCCTTGCGCGGCTGACCGCCCGCGCACCTTCGGCGCGCTCCAGCAGGCATCGGGTCGGCCTGGACGCGCAGGCCAGAGCACTTCTGCTCCATGCCATCGACCCCGCATCGGCGGAGAACCCTTGGTCGACCGCGTTCCTGCGCGACCGCAACCGGCTGCTGGCTCTCTGGGGTCTTGGCACCGGCCTGCGGCGTGGGGAACTGCTGGGCCTGCGGATACGCAGCATCGACTTTCGCCGCAACCTGGCCGACGTCGTGCGTCGGCCCGATGACAAGACCGATCCCCGGATGGCCCAGCCGAACACCAAGACGCGCGAGCGCAGCATCGGCATCAGCGAGGAACTGGCTTACCTGACGCACCAGCACATCGTGCAGCACCGCGCCAGGATCGCTGGCGCGCTCCGGCACGACTTCCTGTTCGTCACCGCCACAGGCGATCCGTTGTCGCTGTCTGCCGTGACAAAGATCTTCCAGGGGTTGCGACGGCACCATCCCCAGCTTGGTGATGCGTTCTCCTCCCATGTACTGCGGCACACCTGGAACGAGGATTTCTCTGAGATCGCCGACCGCGCCGGGATGACGCCGGGCGACGAGCGCCGGGCACGCAACCACGCCATGGGATGGTCCGAATCCTCGCGCAGCGCAGAAACCTACCTGCACCGCCGCACCCGCCGCCTGGCAGTGCAGGCCTCGGTGGAGATCCAGCGCAAGGTATTGGGCGAGGAGGTGTCTCGCGATGCCTGAACAACCCATCCGCACCTCGACCAGGTCCTGCAACCGCACGATGTCGCGGACGCTCGACGGCTACCTGTTCGATCCCGCCGACGACATCTGGAAGATTCCGACGGCCGGAGGAATCGCTTCCTTCAACTTCGACAACCTGCCCGGGGCGTCAACCCGGCTGCGGCAGTGCATCAAGGACGTGTGCGCCGCCTTGCTGGTCTCGATCTCACCATCGCGTGCCGCCCAGGCGCTGTCGGCATACCGGAGGCTGCTTCGCCACGCAGCGCCGCCACACCCCCTCGACGCCATCGCCTTGAACGACGTGGTTCGGTACGGTGAATCCCTCGAAGTACGACAGCGCTACCGGCTGCGCCGGCTCAAGGAACACCTGCTGCTGTGGGTGGAACTGGGAACCCCGGGGCTGGACGTCGACCTCCATCGTGCCTTGCCCCGGCTGGTCACGCAGACGCATGAGGTCGGCAATGCCGTGCGCATGATGGACGTGGACGCCGGCCCGCTGACCGACATCGAGTACGAGGGTGTCACCACGGCCATGCGGCGCGAGTTCGCTGCCGGCCACCTTGGCCTGGCCGACTACACCCTCCTGACCTTGGCCGTGACCCTGGGCACCCGGCCGTTGCAACTCGCAGCGATGAAGTGCAAGGATTTCAGCGCGACACAGCGGCAGGACGGCAGCAGCATCTTCATCCTGCAGGTCACCCGCCTCAAGCAAGGCAAGGGCATCCGTCCCCGAACGCTGTTCAGGCCGCGCGAGCTGTCCAGCGGCCTCGGCGCCCTGGTGCAGGCGCAATGCAAGGCAGCGGCGGACTGGGCACAGCGACACGGGCTGCCTGTGGGCGAGGCGCCCATCTTCCCCTCGGCGCAGTTCACCAGAACCCCGCATATGGCCGAGATCGGGCTGCTCGGCCACTTCACCGGCCGGGGCGTCAGCGACAAGCTCTGTCGGCTGTTCCAGAAACTGGAAGTGGTCTCCCATCGCACGGGGAAACCTCTGGTGATGTCGCCCATCCGCCTGAGACGCACGCTCGGCACCCGGGCGGCGGCCGAAGGATGCTCGGCGCCCGTCATCGCGGACCTGCTGGATCACAGTTGGTTCGATTCCAGCCTGGTCTATGTCGAAACGCGGTCGGCCATGATCGAGCGCATCGACAAGGCACTTGCGTTGCAGATCGCTCCGCTTGCCCAGGCCTTCGCCGGCACCCTGGCAGTGCGCGACGACAGTAGCGAGGGACGGCTCGTTCACCACGTGTCGGCCGAAGCGTTCGACGCGATCGGCCGGTGCGGCAAGCACGACTTCTGCCGTCTCGCTGCGCCACTGGCCTGCTACACCTGCTCGTACTTCCACCCCTGGATCGACGCCCCTCATGAGGCGCTGCTCGATGGCCTGCTCAGCGAGCGGTCGGCGCTGGCGACATCGACCGACCTTCGCGTCGCCTCCGTGAACGACCTGACGATCCTTGCGGTGGCCGAGGTGGTCCAGCGTTGCCGGGACTCTCAGCATGAACGGGAGGCCGCATGACCACCGTGACCCGACTGAAACCCAGGGCATTGCGCGATGCGCAGGCCAAGCTGGACGCCTTCATCGCCAACGCTCGGAACGAACTCACGGCCTTCGGGAAGGACCTGGAGTTCGATTCGGATTGCTGGGACGTGACCGAGCACTACCTGGCCCAGGGGGACCGGCGGGCCAAGCAGGCCCGCGTGCGCTTCTTCTTCATCAAGGTGCCCGGCGCCGGCGGGCAAACACTGTCGCCCAAGGTTCGCGCGCTGGCCAAGGCCTACGTGCGAAGCGAGCTGGCCCAGCGCTCGGCAAGCGCGGCGCTGCGGGCGGTGCAGGCGTTCCACGTACTCGGCATTGCCATGAGGAAGCAGCGGCTCGCCTCCGCAGCAGAGATCGACCGGACCACCTTCGACGCCGCCGTGACTGCCATGGACGACGGCCGCGGCGATGCATCCCTCGACGGGATCGGCTTCCGCCTCGGGCAGATCGCCCGGTTTCTGGAAGACCGGATGCTGTGCGCCCACACGACCGGCACCTGGCGCTACGCGATGCGCCGGGGCAGTACCTACGGTCGCATCGGCGAAGCCTTCGAGGCCCGCAAGCGCAGGCTGATGCCTGCCCCCGCAGCCCTGGACGCCCTGGCGCGCGCATTCCATCTGGCATCCGACCCGAGGGACGTGCTCATCACGTCCGTGGCGGCCATCCTGTGCGCCGCGCCGGAGCGCTTCAACGAGGTGCTGGCCTTGCCTGCGGACTGCGAGGTGGACGTTCCGGGCGATGGCGAGGTACGACATCTTGGCCTGCGCTGGGCGGGCTCCAAAGGCTACGACGGCCACGTCAAGCTGATCCTGCCCGGGATGGCGGACGTGGTGCGCGAGGCGTTGCGCAGGATTCGCGGCCTCACGGAACACGCCCGCCACCTCGCCCGATGGTACGAGGCGAACCCGACGCGGATCTACCTGCCGCCGGAATGGGAGCACCTGCGCACGCAGGAGTTCATCGACTTCGAGGACATCGCCGATCTCCTGGGACTCGGGGGTGTGAGCAAGCGGAACCACGCGCGCACCTGGGTGCAGAGCGCGGGGCTTCCCGTCACGATGGTGGTGCGCGTGGCGGGCCACATCCCAGCGATGGTGGTTCGATTCGCTGACTTCGAGCGCCACGTCGTCCACCAGTTGCCGCCGCACTTTCCCTATGCAGACGCCAGGACCGGACTGAAGTACGGTGAGGCGCTGCTGGTCATCCCCGCGAGGTTGTTCCGAACCGGTGTCGGCAGCTCGTGCATGCTGGAGCCGCTGAAGTACCACCATGTGGGCAATGGGCTCGGCCAGAACGCCAAGGCCGGCAGTGTCACCGTGTTCCAGCGCGTCGGGCTCGACCCGAATCGCACGCTGTCCATCAAGAGCCACCAGTTCCGGCACTGGCTCAATACCCTGGCCCAGGGCGCGAATCTGTCCCAGGTGGACATCGCCAAGTGGAGCGGCCGCAGGGACATCCGTCAGAACGCGGCCTACGACCACGTCTCCAGCCAGGAGATCGTGGCACACATCCGTTCTGTGGTGGGCGATCACGCGAAAGTCATCGGCCCGCTGGCGGAGATTCCGAAGCATCTACCGGTGTCGCGCGACGAATACGCGGCGATGGCCGTGCCGACAGCGCATACAACGTTGTACGGCTTCTGCATCCATGACTTCGCCTCGGCTCCGTGCGAGATGTTCCGCAACTGCCTGGACTGCCGGGAGCACGTCTGCATCAAGGGGATCGATGGCAAGACCGAACGCGTGGCCGCCGCGTTGGAGCAGGCGTCGGCGCAACTCAGGACCGCGCAGGCCGCCGCTGCCGAGGGGGTGTACGGCGCGGCGGACTGGGTTGCCACCCACCTAGCCACCGTGGAGCGGCTGGACCAGTTGCTGACCATCTTGCGGGACCCGGCGATCGAGGACGGCGCTGTGATCCAGCTCAGCACCGGCGGAGCCGATTCCCTCTCCGAGAGCGCCGCCCGTGATCGGCTGGCCGGCGTCGACGCTCTGCGGCTCGCAGCGCCGACCGGCGCAACTTCCACCCCCTCATCCAGGAAATCCCATTCATGACACGACGTTCCCCTAAC
>DAIMZU010000312.1:0-4374 GCA_036733845.1 Ramlibacter sp. | reverse complement strand
GGCCACAGATACTGACAAGGGGCGAGCGACAAATCGCTGGAGCACCGCCCAGCTCACGCCGAGCGCGAACCCGAGTTGCTATTCAAAGCGCTCATTGCGCGCCTTGTGCTCCTCAAGCTCCCGCCTCGTCTCCCGGTCAATCGTGAGCATCACACGGCTTCTCCAACTCGCGACGGCATTGGCATTTTCGGGGCCCAGTACGTCCGTCAACTGATCCAACAACGGTAGTCGCTGCCGGATTGCCTCCGCCCGAGAGCCACTCCATCCAGAGGGTTCGACAAGTTCTACGAGCTCGGCACCGACAGCTACAGGATCGGGTGAGTTTTGCAGCAGCGTCATGACGCGTTCGGACCACTTCGGCGTCTGGCCGCTTTCCGCAACCGCGAACGCAGGCAACAAGGACGCGACCCGAGTCCATCTCTGCGGTGATCCGGCGCGACACCAGTCCATGAGCGCATCGATCGAAATCTCGGTTAACGCGCTAGAGCTACGGCCCCCAGCAAGCTCGTAGCGACGCATGTAGCGGTTGTCAGAGTCATCCTCATCGCCGACCAGCGCATCCAAGGCGAGGTGTGGTTGAACCTTGAATAAGGCCGCAATCGTTTCGGTGAGGTCATAGCGTGAGAGTGCGTGGTCCTCGAACTTTTGGCGCAACTTCGAGAGTAGGATGCGTACCGTCGATTCCCCCTCAGTTCCGCAAAGAAACTTCTTGATCACTCCGGAAAGCTCATGATCTAGCCGACCACGGTGGTTAACTAGGGAGGCGTTCGCTATCAACGTGTGAGCAACTGCCGTCACGCAGGGGCCGATCGGATGGTCATTTCCATGGATGTGCATGTATAGAACATCGATGGCGACACTCAGGCCATCCGGCTTGATACTCAATTTCTGCAGCAGTCCGGCAAGAAGGTCGTCCGACAAGTGTTCAGTTGCGCGGCCGATCGCAAGATGCTGAAACGCCCACGCGGTAACGGCTGGGTTGTCCATGGACGCAAGCAAGCGACTGCATCCTGACTCATCGAGAGGGGCGCTCAACTGAAGTACTGGAACCCACGGCGCAAGAGCAGCGCGGCCCATTGCCTCGTCGAGGCAGCTCTCGAAGGTGCTTCGATCCCGGCAATGCGTCGCATGTAAAAAACCCCGAAGGACCTGAACATTACGCTGCTCATCAGGCGTGTCTTCAAAGGCCTTTGTCATTTCCGCCCAGCATGCGCTCAACGATTCCACAGCGTCGGCCAAGCCTCGCCCAAAGCTCCAATGCCGACCTTGTTGATTCGTCACAAGCAGAGGCAGTAGGACATCGAAGGCTGCCGGGTCATTGGCGACGAGCTCTCCGAGCTCCCTTGCGCGCACTTCGGCAAGCTCGTAGCCAGAGACGTCGTCCTCCCCGTCAGCGTAGTCCAGCCCGGCGGCATAGTTGGCCAGCACCGTCGCCTTCACACGGGCGACAAGCGTCTTGGGACGTGCGAGTTCCTCCAGCTTCTTTAGCCGTTGGAGCGCTTCCGCGCGAAGCGACTTTTTGTCGAACTGGATGGTTTGGCGGATGGCCAGCCATCCACGTTCCCAGCCCGAATCAATCAGCCGCTCAGAGACGGACTCCAGCACGTCCGCCATGCCCGCAAATGACCAGAGCGTCCGAAAGTGCCTGGCCAGAAGATCTCGCGCCTCAGAGACCCACGGCCCGCTTCCCGTGGCCACTTCTGCGGCGAGGTTGATAAAGGTAGCGAACCAATCGTGGATCGCTTTCCCTTGCGGGTGGTAGCCATAGTCGCGCATGCGAGCGCCGAACTCGTATCCGTCCGGCAAAGTCATCTTGAGCCCGAGCGGCATACCAAGGATGCTCGTGTCCGCGTAACTTCATTGCGGACACATGAACACTTCAGAGATCGAGTTGCCAAGCAGGCGGACACGGCGGCGGCATGCGCCAGAGTTCAGGGACCGGGTGGTACAGGCATGCCGCCAGCCGGGCGTGTCGATTGCCGCCGTCGCGCTGGCCAACGGCCTGAACGCGAACATGGTTCGCAAGTGGGTGATCGAAGCTGAGACACGGGCAGGCAAGGCGCCGGATTCAAAGGCAGAGATGCCCGCCGCTTCCAGCGACGGGCCGGCGTCGTGCGTGCCACTGCACTTCTTACCCTTGGCGATGCCCGCGCCCGCATCGGCGACGCCGGCGCCTGCCGATGAGATCCGTATCGAGTTGCAGCGCGGCGCTACCGCCATCAAAGTGTCGTGGCCGGCAGCGGCAGCGGCCGACTGCGCGGCCTGGCTGCGAGAGTTGCTTCGATGATCCGCGTGGATGCCTGGTGGCTGGCGGTGCAACCGCTGGACATGCGCGTGGGCACCGAAGCCGCACTGGCTCGCGTGGTGCAGGTCTTTGGCCAGGCGCACCCGCACCATGCCTACCTGTTCGCCAACCGGCGAGCGAACCGCATGAAGGTGCTGGTGCACGACGGTATCGGTGTGTGGCTGGCAGCGCGGCGCCTGAACATCGGCAAGTTCACCTGGATCAACGATGGGACCAGCACACTGCCGCTGTCTCGCACGCAGTTTGACGCGCTGGTACTGGGTCTGCCTTGGCTGCGGCTGGGCGATGCAGGGATCATCCGGGTAATTTGATCGGTCACTGGCAATTGCCGGATGTACCGATGCGTGCAGCGCTTGAGCGCGGCACGATAGCCACCCATGATCAGCGCACAGCAACTGGACGCCCTGGATTCGCAGACGCGGCAGGTGATGCTGTCGCTGATGGCAGAGCTCCGAGCCAAGGATGCCCTGATCGCACAGCGCGACCAAGAGGCTGCGTTCAAGCAGGCCCTGATCGACAAGCTCACACATGAGATGGCGGTGCTCAAGCGGCTGAAGTTCGCGGCGACCAGCGAGCGCTTCGCCAGCACCCTGGCCCCCGAGCAAAAGAGCCTGCTGGAGGAGACGCTGGAGGCCGACCTGGCCGAACTCGACCGGGAGCTTGATCGCGAGCGTGGCCAGGCCAAGGACAAGACCGAGAAGAAGACGCCCAAGCGTGCCCCGCTGCCGCCGCACCTGCCGCGCCGCGATGTAACGCACGAGCCGGCCGACACCAGCTGCGGCTGTGGCCAACCCATGCAGCGCATTGGCCAGGACGTGGCCGAGAAGCTGGACTACCAACCGGGCGTGTTCACCGTGGAGCGCCATGTGCGCGGCAAGTGGGCGTGCCGCTGCTGCCAGAAGTTGGTGCAGGCGCCGGTCCCGCCGCACGTCATCGACAAGGGCATCCCGACGTCTGGCTTGCTGGCACACCTGCTGGTGGCCAAGTTCATGGACCACCTTCCGTTGTACCGGCAGGAGCATATCTTCGAGCGCGCCGGCCACCTGATCGCGCGCTCGACCCTGGCTCAGTGGGTGGGCGAGTGCGGTGCCCAATTGCAGCCGCTGGTGCAGTCGCTGGCCGACGAACTGCGCCGCCATGTGGTGCTGCACGCCGACGAGACGCCGGTGGCGATGCTCAAGCCCAAACACCTGAGCGACGGCAAGACGCACAGGGCCTACATCTGGTCGTACTGCACAACCAGTGCCAACCCGACAAAGGCCGTGGTGTTCGAGTTCTGCGATACCCGCAGCGGCGAGAACGTGCGCGAGTTCCTCAAGCTGGACACGCCCCAGGCGTGGCAGGGCACGTTGGTAACCGATGGCTTCAGCGGCTACACCGCCACCACGACCAAGGGCGTGACCTCGGCGCAGTGCATGGCGCACGCCAGACGAAAGTTCAACGACCTGTGGGCCAACCACGGTAGCGAGGTGGGCCGCAAGGCGCTGCTTTATCACCAGAGCCTGTTCAGGATCGAGCGCGAAATCGAGGAGCTGCCCAGCGATGAGCGACGACGGATACGCCAGCGCAAGTCACGGCGGGTACTGGCTGTCTTTCATCGATGGCTGCTGGCTCAACGACAGATGGTGCCGCCTGGATCGGCGACGATGAAGGCGATCGACTACAGCTTGAAGCGCTGGAGGGAGCTCACCCGTTTCGTCGATGACGGTGATGTGCCGATCTCCAACAACTGGGTGGAGAACCACATCAGGCCAATTGCCATCGGACGGGCGAACTGGCTGTTCAGCGGTAGCCTGCGCGCGGGCAAGCGGGCTGCGGCCATCATGAGCCTGCTGCACTCTGCACGCATCAATGGGCACGAGCCTTACGCGTACTTCAAGGACGTGCTCGAGCGCTTGCCAACGCATCCAGCCAGTCGTATCGACGAGCTGCTACCGCATCGCTGGTCGCCAGCCACCTGAGGTGCGGCGCCGGCCTCGTGCTGGCCCTCAAGATGACTTTGCCGGACGGATACCGCTCTCCAGTCGAAGAACAGTTCAGGGGATACGGACAGGATGGCGCCACCTGAG
>DAIMZU010000311.1:0-4374 GCA_036733845.1 Ramlibacter sp. | reverse complement strand
CGCCAGCGCACCCCGGTGCTGTGCGACCTCAAGCCCAGCGGACGGGCCCTGGCAGTCGACCTGCACGCCGCCGGCGGCATCCCGCAGGTCATGAAGATCCTGCTGAACGCGGGCCTGCTCCACGGCGACTGCATCACCATCACCGGCCAGACCCTGGCCGAAGTGCTCCGGGACGTGCCGGACGCCCCGCCCGAGCAGAGCGTCATCCACACGATCGACAACGCGATGTACAAGCAGGGCCACCTCGCCATCCTCAAGGGCAACCTCTCGCCCGAGGGCGCCGTGGCCAAGATCACGGGGCTGAAGAACCCGGTCATCACCGGGCCGGCCCGCGTGTTCGACGACGAGCAGTCCGCGCTGCAGGCCATCCTCGATGGTCGGATCAAGGCCGGCGACGTCATGGTGCTGCGCTACCTCGGACCCAAAGGCGGCCCGGGCATGCCCGAGATGCTCGCGCCCACCGGTGCGCTGATCGGCGCCGGCCTGGGAGAGAGCGTGGGCCTCATCACCGACGGCCGCTTCTCCGGCGGCACCTGGGGAATGGTCGTGGGCCACGTCGCGCCCGAGGCGGCTGCCGGCGGCACCATCGCCCTGGTCAACGAAGGCGACAGCGTCACCATCGATGCCACCCGCCTGCTGCTGCAACTGAACGTGGCGGACGACGAGATCGCGCGCCGACGCGCGGCCTGGACAGCGCCGGCGCCGCGCTACACCCGCGGTGTGCAGGCCAAGTTCGCGTTCAATGCCTCCAGCGCCAGCAAGGGCGCGGTGCTGGACAACTACTGATCCATCCGCGGCGGGCGGTCCGCTACCGGGCAGTCTGAGGGGCCCCGCCCATCGTGCGGGTGGGGTCCTCCTGCGCGCCCGCGCCCAGCTTCACGCCGCCGCCAGGCAGGGGCACTTCGATCGGCGCCACTTCAACCCGGACCAGCCCCTGCTCGGGCGTGAGGCCGATCGCGTCCGCGCTGGCGGGCGACAGGTCGACGATGCGGCCCTGCACGTAGGGTCCGCGATCCTGGATCGTGACCACCGTGCTCTGCCCCGTCTCGAGGTTGGTGACGCGGGCCGTGGTGCCCAGCGGAAGCGTCTTGCTTGCCGCGTTGTCCGCGTCCGGATCCATCCGCTGGCCGTCCGCCATCCGGCGGCCGAAGAACTGCGATCCGTAGAACGACGCCACGCCCACCTCGGCTTCGCCAGAGCGATCGACGGGACGGCCGTAGGCGCCGGTCTCGCGCTCGGCATGGGCCGGCCAGACAAGCGCCAGTTGAACGGCGCCAAGGAATACGGCGGCAAGTCGTGAACTGTGTTTCATGGCCGGTTCATGGTGCCGTCGGCCAATGCGGACCGCGTGGGGAACCGGCGTCAGCGGGCGTAGGAAGACGCGGTGCCCCCCTGTCGCCCTTGTCCGCGCCCGGCTGCCCCCTCACGGAAGTGGCGGGGGTGACGGAACGGCCGGGAGTGACGGAACGGCCGCTATTTCTTGGGCGTCATGATGCCCATCATCAAGTCGGTGTTCAGCTTGGCAATCTGCTGCACCAGAGACCACTGCTGCGTCATCAGCTGGCCGAACTGCGGGTTCGTGGGCGACGCCTGGCCGGACATCGCCAGCTGAGCCGTGGCCTGCGCGATCTTCTGCTGCTCGCCCATGATCTGCTGAATGGCGGTGTTGTACTCTTCAAGGGTCATGGCATTCTCCAGCGGCAACATTGCCGGCGCCATGATAAGCCGAGCCGGCCGCCAATCACTGCGGACCGCCGCCCGCTTCCGCCTGCCCGCCAGCGGCCGCTTGTCAGCCCCGAGCCCGTATCGGTGCCCGTTGCCTCCGGCGACCCGCAGAGGTACCTGCCGTGGATACACGCCGTCCTCCGACGCGATTGGCACGGCCGCAGGATCAGAGTAGCGCCACCTATCTGATCAAGGGAGAATCCTCATGAACACCCATCGCCTCATCAGCATCGCCGGAATTGGCCTGGCCGCCTTCGGGCTGGCTGCCTGTGACGTCGACAAGACCCGCGAAGGCTCGGTCCAGGCGCCCAAGTACGAGGTCAACAAGACCCAGGAAGGCAACGTCACGCTGCCCAAGTACGACGTCGACACGGCCAAGGTCGAGGTCGACAGGCAGAAGAAGGAAGTGACGGTTCCGAACGTTGACGTGAATACGCGCAAGGAGACGGTGACCGTCCCGGACGTGAAGGTGACCATGCCCAAGGACGACGACACCCGGAAGATGGGTAACCGCTGAAGCCGATGCCGCCGGCGCCGGGGACCGGCGCTGCCGGCCCAGGCCCGCTCGCCAGGTCGATCCCTGGCGCGCCCTTCGCGCCAAAAAAAGGGGGCCCTCCAGGGGCCCCCAACTGCTTCGTTTTCCAAGCAGGAGTCACGCTCCATTGGTCCTGGCAGCCTCGCACAAGTTCTAGGGATCAGGGTATGTCCTGAGAGCTACTCGACCGCACTCAACTGGCCCTCGTAGGAGTCCGCCAGGCCCGGCAACTGCGCGCATGCGTCCCGCTGAAGCTTGCCCCCTACATGACCGCGGTTCCGCCAGACTGGTGCTTTGGAGTGGTCGCTCTCTGTTTGACGCGTCCGCAAAAGGCGACTACCTTATCACCGTCGCCGCGTTCACCGATACAGGCGAGCTCGACGTGACGAACGGCAAACTTCGACCGTCATTGGCGGCGACTGCCGGCTGGATCACTGGGTTAGCGGAGAGACGAGTGGACGAGCAATTGGAGCAAGAGCATCTGATCCGCCGGATGATTGAGCGCTGGGCCGTGTGGCGGGACGCCGGTGACTGGGATCGCTTTTCAACTGTCTGGCATCCCGACGGTGTGATGATGGCCACGTGGTTCCAAGGCCCTTGGGCCGACTTCATCCGAGTCACGCGCGAAGGCTGGGACAAGGGTGTGAGCATCCTGCACTTCCTGGGCGGCTCGGCGATAGATATCGCCGGTGACCGAGCCATCGCTCAGACGAAGATGACCATTTCGCAACGTGGCTTGGTCCACGACGTGCCCTGCGACGTGGTGTGCACCGGCCGCTTTTACGACTTCGTGCAGAAGCACGAGGGCCAATGGAAGCTGCTGCACCGCCAGCCCATTTACGAAAAGGACCGCATCGACCCCATAGATCCTTCGGCGCAGCTCTCCCTCGATAAAGATGCGCTGGCCAATTTTCCCGAGGGTTATCGCCACCTTGCCTACATTCAGACCCGCATCGGGTATGCAGTCAAGCTTGACATGCCCATGCTCAAAGGGTCTGTGGTCGAGGATTTGTATCGTCGAGGCGCAGACTGGCTTGCAGGCGGACGACTTGAACGCTGAGCACGGCAGAGCCTCCCCAGGCTGGGTGCCGCAAGTGAGTCCGCGCGTCTGAAAGCCTTGCAGCCGTAAGCAAGCGCCGCAGTGGGACGCTAGGTCTTTGCATCAAAAGAAAAAGCCTCCAGAGCGGAGGCTTCGTAAGATGACCTGAAATCAGGTTCTGGCGGAGACGGAGGGATTCGAACCCTCGATGCGGCTCTACACCGCATACTCCCTTAGCAGGGGAGCACCTTCGGCCTCTCGGTCACGTCTCCGGGCCAGACCGGCATTATGCCTGAACGCGCGCCGGTTTCGCAGCGCGCCAGCTCAGGCGTTGGTGGGTTGGTCGAGGTCGAAGGCACGGTGGAGCGTGCGCACGGCCAGCTCCATGTACTTCTCGTCGATCACGACCGAGGTCTTGATCTCGCTGGTGGAGATCATCTGGATGTTGATGCCCTCCTCGGCCAGTGCGCGGAACATCCTGCTGGCGATTCCGACGTGGCTGCGCATACCGATGCCGACGATGCTGACCTTGCAGATGCGGGTGTCGCCCTCGATGCGGTCGGTGCCCAGGGTGGGCAGCACGCGCGACTTGAGCAGGTCCATGGTGCGCGCGTAGTCGTTGCGGTGCACGGTGAAGCTGAAGTCGGTGCGGCCATCCTTGGAGATGTTCTGGATGATGATGTCGACCTCGATGTTGGCATCGGCCACCACGCCCAGGATGCTGTACGCGATGCCCGGCTTGTCGGGCACGCCCAGGATGGAGATCTTGGCCTCGTCGCGGTTGAACGCGATGCCGGATACGACGGCTTGTTCCATTTGTTCGTCTTCCTCGAATGTGATCAGGGTGCCGGACCTGGCCTCTTCCTCGATCGGGATGTCCCAGGCGGTGAAGCTCGAAAGCACGCGCAGGGGCACCTTGTACTTGCCTGCGAACTCGACCGAGCGGATCTGCAGGACCTTGGAGCCCATGGACGCCATCTCGAGCATTTCCTCGAACGAGACGGTGTGCAGGCGGCGCGCCTCGGGCACGACGCGCGGATCGGTCGTGTAGACGCCGTCCACGTCGGTGTAGATC
>DAIMZU010000310.1:0-4382 GCA_036733845.1 Ramlibacter sp. | reverse complement strand
GGCCTGAACAAGTCCACGACCCATCGGCTGCTGTTGGAGCTCGTCGGCGCCGGACTGCTGTCCCGTGACGAGCAGCGCAGGTACCGGCTCGGGCCCCTGGCCTACGAGATGGGATTGGTCTCGTCCTACCGCTACGACGTGCGCCCGCTGTGCGAGACTTCGCTGGACCGCATCGCCTGCAGTACGGGCGACACCGTGTTCCTGGGCAAGCGGTGTGGCGCCTCGTCCGTGTGCATCGACCACCGCATCGGCGCCGAAGTGCGCCCGCCCATCGTGCCGCCGAAAGGCCGCGTCCATCCCCTGGGGGTGGGCTCGATGGGGATGGCGGTGCTCAGCCAGCTGAGCGACGAGCAGGTGACCGTGATCAACGCGGCGAACCGCAAGCGGCTGGAGGCCTTCGCCGGCGTCTCCTCGGCCTACGTCCAGGAGATGGTGGAGCGCACGCGCGCGCTGGGTTTCGCCCGGATGGCGAACCATGTGGCGCACGGGGTGGTGTCGCTCGGCGTGAGCATCAACGACGGGTCGGGACGGCCCCTGCTGGCCATCAGCGTGGCCACGACCCTGGGCCGCATGAGCCGCAGCCATGAGCAGTCGGTGCTGGACGCGCTCTATGCGGAAGCGCTGGTCCTGCAAGAGAGCCTGCTGCAACGCTCCCGCTTCCCGGCCGACGCTTTCGCCGTCCCCGTCACGCCCTAGCGCGCGGCCATTCGCGCGAAGTTCCCTGTATGTGGAACTTCGCGGCACCACGGGCGCGCCGCCCTTCCTAGACTTCGGTGCAACCGATGTGGATGGAAGGGAAAGCAATGCAGGCAAACGCGATGGCGTCGATGGGAGAGGCGCTGGTCCATGCGTTCGAGCGCTCCGGCGCCAGGGTGGCGATCGAGTGCGACGGCGCCGAGGTGACGTATGCGCAGCTGGCGTCGGACGTCGCCAGGACGATCGGCGCGCTGCGGGCCCTGGGCTTGAAGCCGGGCGACCGGATCGCGCAGATCGCGGCGAACGGCTATGAGGCCTTCCTGGTGGTCGCGGCGGCCTACGTCGGAGGCTTCACCCTGGTGCCGCTGCAATACAACGGCGATCTGGAGGACCATCGCTTCGCCATCGAGGACAGCCGGCCCGCCCTGGTGATCGTCGATGCAGGGCGTGCCGGCCGCGCGCAGCAATTGGCGGCGTCCTGCGGGCACGCATTCCTGCGCGCGACCCACGACGAGCTGGCCACCGCGGCCGCCGGGCAGCCGCAGCGCCCGCTGCGCTCGTTCGCCGGGGCCGCGGACCCGCAGGGCTGCGCCCGCCTCAACTACACCGGCGGCACGACGGGCAAGCCCAAGGGCGTGATGATCGCCTCGGCCGCGCTGACCTACGCCACGATGCTGCACGTCATCGCCAACGGCTACGACGGCGATACCCGGCTGCTCGTGGCCTCGCCGATCTCGCACGGCGGCGGCTCGTTCATCCCCCCGGTGCTGTGGATGGGCGGGCGCGTCGTCATCCACAACGGGTTCGATGCGGCGCGCGTGACCGCGGAGATCGCCAGCGGCCGGGTCAACTCGCTGTTCCTGGTGCCGACGATGCTGTACGCCTTGCTCGACCACCCGGACGTGGCCCGGATCCAGCGCGGGCAACTGCGCAGGGTCACCTACGGCGCCGCTCCGGCGTCGCCCGCCCGCCTGCGGCAGGCGCTGGAGCTGTTCGGGCCGGTGCTGGTCCAGAGCTACGGTCAGTCGGAGGCGCCCGGCGCCATCCTGTACCTGTCGGCGCAGGAGCATGTGCACGAGGATCCGCAGCGGCTCATGGCGGCCGGCAAGCCCTATCCGGGCGTGAGCATCAAGCTGGTCGGCCAGGACGGCCAGGCGCGCACCGGCTCCGGGGAGGTGGGCGAGATCTGCGTGCGGGCGCCGCACGTGATGCTGGGCTACCTGAACAACCCCGAGCTGACCGAGGCGACGATCAGGGACGGCTGGCTGCATACCGGTGACCTGGCCCGCGTGGACCCGTACGGCTTCTTCCATATCGTCGACCGCGCCAAGGACATGATCATCTCCGGCGGGTTCAACGTCTATGCGTCGGAGGTGGAAAGCGTCCTGGAGGCGCACCCGGACGTCAAGGCCTCGGCGGTGATCGGCGTGCCCGACGAACGCTGGGGCGAGGCCGTGAAGGCCTTCGTCGTGCCGCAGCCCCAGTGTTGCCCCGCCGAGGCGGATCTCATTGCCTTCGCCAAGGCGAACATCGGCTCGATCAAGGCGCCCAAGACGATCGAGATCACGGGCAGCCTGCCGGTGACGAAGGTCGGGAAGATCGACAAGAAGGCGTTGCGCGCGCCGTACTGGGAGGGCAAGGCCCGCGGAGTGAACTGAGCCTGCCGCGCTGCGGCCGGCCACGCAGCACCGTGTATCGGAGAGCCGCCAGCCGGTGCGGCCGCGCACCGGGTGGGGCAGGGCTGCTGTCCAAGGGAAGAACGGAAGACATCAAGGAGACAACGATGAAACGCAGATCGATTTTGCTGGGCGTGCCGCTGGGCGCCATCGCCCCCGCCATCTTCGCCAGCCCCAGGCCGGTCACGGTGGTCGTTCCGTACCCTGCTGGAGGCACCACCGACAAGGTGGGCCGCTACGTGGCGAATGGGTTGACGGAGAAGCTGGGCCAGAATTTCCTCGTGCTCAACAAGCCCGGCGCCGGCGGGACCATCGGCATCAGCGAGGTCGCGCGTGCGCCGGCCGACGGATCGATGCTCGGGATCGTCTACGACTCGCACGCCGTGGACCACCTCGTCTACCCGAGCCTTGCCTACCATCCGTTCAGGTCCTTCGAGTTCGTCAGCCTCGTGGTGACCGCGCCGCACGTGCTGGTCACCTCCGCCCGCACGCCCTACAGGACCCTGGACGACCTCATCGCCGCCGGCAAGGCGGGCCCGAACAAGGTGACGTACGGCGCGATCGGCGAGGGCACGTCGACGACCTTGAATGCGGCGCTGTTCGCCGAGAAGGCCGGCTTCCAGGCGCTGCGCGTGCCGTACAACGGCGGCGGTGGCGCCTACCTGGCGGATCTGCTGGCCGGGCGCTTCGACTACATCATGGGCGCCTTGCCGGCGGCCCTGGCCCATATTGAGAGCGGTCAGCTGCGCGCGCTCGCGTACGGCGGGCCCACCCGGTCCACCTTGCTGCCGGAGGTCCCGACGCTCAGTGAGACCTTCCCGGGCATGGAGGCTGCGTCCTGGGTCGGCGTGGTCGCTCCCGCAGGGCTGCCCAAGGCCAGGGTCGACCAGCTGAGCGATGCGATCCGCGCTGTGGTGCTCAGCGAGCCGCTGCGGCACAAGCTGGTGGCGGAGGGCTTCGTGGTGCAAGGGTCCACCAGTGCCCAGTTCCTCGAGCGCGCGCGCGCCGATTCCGAACTCCAGAGCCGGCTGCTCAAACGGGGCGCGAACAAGTAGCCCCCGACCGGCACCACCAGAACAAGAGGAGACAACCATGAAACACGCCATCGCGGCGGCGGGGGCTTGCTTTGCCCTGGCCGCCTCCCACTCCCACGCGCAGACCAACGTGGTGGTCTACGGCGTGCTCGACGTCGGCATGGACTACGGCAAGGCCGGATCGTTCAGCCAGGTGCGTCAGCTGTCCGGCGGGCTGGTCGGCTCGCGGCTGGGATTCCGCGGAACCGAGGACCTCGGCGGCGGCCTGTCGGCGGTGTTCCGCCTCGAAAGCGGCATCAACGCCGACACCGGCACGTTCGCCCAGGGCGGCCGCGCGTTCGGGCGGGAGGCCACGGTGGGGCTTTCCTCCAAGGACTGGGGCACGATCCGCCTCGGCCGCATGGGCAGCACCTTCTATGTGGCATCGCTTTCGGTCAATGCATTCCAGGCCGGCCAGTCGGGCTCGGTGTCGGCGATCACGAGGAGCACCGCGACGAGCGACAAGTACCCGCTGCACCTGATCGCCGCGGCCCGCTCCGACAACGCAGTGCACTACACCTCGCCGTCCTGGGGCGGCGTGCAGCTCCAACTGCACGGATCCGCCGGCGAGAAGAGCACCACGCAGGGCAGCATGGTCGGGGCCACGCTGCAGTACAACGCACGCCCCTGGAACGTCCTCGTCTCGGTGGCCAAGCAGCGCGGCGCCGGCAGCACGGACCGGGTGGGCGCGGCGCGCGGCCTGATGGTGGGCGGCAGCTACGACGCGGGCTTCGCAAAGGTCTTCGCCGGGTACACGCGCGAGAAGAACGACTGCCTCACCTGCACCGGCGTGCTGGAGCGCATGGAGGGGCTGACCGCCCGCGGCGCGGGCGACTTCACGCTGCTGAACCTGGGGGTGCGCGCGCCGGTGGGTGCCTGGACGCTGATCGGCGAGGTGTTCTACCTGCGCGACCGCAGCGACTACGCGGCGCCGGTG
>DAIMZU010000309.1:0-4387 GCA_036733845.1 Ramlibacter sp. | reverse complement strand
TGCGCGCCGTCAGCGGCGAGAAGACCGCCTTCGCGTATTCCGACGACATCTCCGAAGCCTCGTTGCTCGACGCCGCGCGCACGGTGCGCTCGATCTCCTCCGCCGCACGCTCGGGACGGGCCCGCGTGCCTTCCCGCAAGGTCGCGGCAAGCCGGTCGCTCTATCCTGACGTCGATCCCATCGCCACCCTGGACAGCACGGCCAAGGTGCAACTGCTCGAGAAAGCCGAGAAGCTCGCCCGCTCCCGGGACCCGCGCATCGTGCAGGTCATGGCAGGCCTTGCCAGCGAATGGGACGTCGTGCTGGTGGCCCGTGCCGACGGCACCCTCGCGGCCGACGTGCGGCCGCTGGTGCGACTGTCGCTGACGGTGATCGCCGAGCAGAACGGCCGGCGCGAGGTCGGCTCCCATGGTGGCGGCGGCCGCTTCGGGCTGGCCTACTTCACCGACGAGCAGGTGGCCGCGTATGTCGATGCCGCCGTCGGCGCGGCGCTGACCAACCTCGAGTCGCGTCCCGCTCCCGCGGGCGAGATGACGGTGGTGCTCGGCTCGGGCTGGCCCGGCATCCTGCTGCACGAGGCCATCGGCCACGGACTCGAGGGTGACTTCAACCGCAAGGGCTCCAGCGCCTTCAGCGGCCGCATCGGCAAGCGGGTCGCTGCCAAGGGCGTCACGGTGCTCGACGACGGCACCATCGCCGACCGGCGCGGGTCACTGAACGTCGACGACGAGGGTAACGCGAGCCAGCGCAACGTCCTCATCGAAGACGGCATCCTGCGCGGCTACATCCAGGATTCGCTCAATGCGCGCCTCATGGGGGTCAAGCCCACCGGCAACGGCCGGCGCGAGAGCTATGCCCATGTGCCGATGCCCCGCATGACCAACACCTACATGCTGGGTGGCGACAAGTCCCCCGACGAGATCGTGGCCAGCATCAAGAAGGGGCTGTACGCGTCCAACTTCGGCGGCGGCCAGGTCGACATCACCTCGGGCAAGTTCGTGTTCTCCGCGAGCGAGGCCTACTGGGTCGAGAACGGCAAGATCCAGTACCCGGTCAAGGGCGCGACCATCGTCGGCAACGGCCCCGACGCGCTCACCCGGGTCAGCATGATCGGCAACGACATGCGCCTGGACTCGGGCGTGGGCACCTGCGGCAAGGAAGGCCAGAGCGTGCCGGTGGGCGTCGGCCAACCGACGCTGCGCATCGACGGCCTGACGGTCGGCGGAACGGCCTGAGGATCATCGTCGACCCGTACACGGCGACCGCGCGGCGCTGTGCGTCGGACGCAGGTATAGGTGGGCGTGGGTCCCCGCTTTCGCGGGATGACGACCAATGGCATTCTGCGGCCGGGTGCCACAATGAGCCTCATGCTCATCAGCAAGCCCTGCCTCGCCTTCATCCTTCTCTTCACCGTCGCGGCCGCGGCCCTCGCCCAGTCTGCTGCCGAAGCCGGGGCCGAACCCGTCGCCGGAACGCTCGAAACGGTCACCGTCAACGCCCGACGCTCCATCGAGCAGCGCTTCTTCGCCCCGGGCTCACTGGTGGTGGTGGACCGTGCCGACATCGAGAACCTCGGTGCCTTCTCGGTCGCCGACGTGCTGCGCCAGCTTCCAGGGGTGGCGGTCACCACGGGCGCTGACGGCGGGGTCGAGATCCGGATGCGCGGGATGGACCGCAACGCCACGCAGTTGCTGGTGGATGGCCAGCGCAGCGCCACGGGGCGCGGACAGTTGGCTCTCGACCAGTTGCCGCCGGAGATGGTCGAGCGCATCGAGGTGCTGCGCTCGCCGTCCCCGGAGTTCTCGGGTGCGACCGGCGGGACGATCAACATCGTGCTGCGCCAGGCCACGGTCCGGCGCGAGACCGTGCTGCGCCTGACCGACCACATCGCCCACGGCCGGCATGCCGGCCAGGCCTACTTCTCGCGGACAGGCCCCGTGGGCGGCCCGGCTGCTGCGCCCGCGGGTGAGCAGGGGGGCGCGGCCGCCCCGCCCTGGGCTTACTTCGTCGCGGTCTCGGCTGCGTCGTGGCTGCCTGGCTCGGACGTCCTGCGGACCGTGTCCGGCCCGTCGGGGTCCAGCGTCACCGAGGCGGCCAGCCGCTACCGCCGCCAGGACCTCACCCTCGTTCCCCGGCTGACCGGCCGCCTTGGCAGCGCCGACACCTTGACCCTCCGGGGTGTTTTCAGCCGATCCGACTTTGGCGGGCACTACGACGCCGACTCGCGGTCCTCCACCGGGGTGCCCAGTCGATCCACGGAGCGGCAGGACCGCGAGCGCGAGTACCTCCAGGGCGCGGCCGACTGGACGCATCGTTTCCGGCGCACCCGGATGGAGACGACGCTGGCCACCAGCCGCGTCCGGGAGACGCTCGACCGCCTGGGGCAGGGGATCGATCCGGTCAGCGGCGCCGCGATGGGGGCAAACACCTTTGCCGAGGACCGGCCCGAGGACGTGCACACGCTGCGGACAAAGCTGACCGGGACCTCCGACGCCTTGCTCTGGTCGGGCGGAGCCGAACTGGAGCGTCGGTCACTGCAGGTGGACACCGTCTCCGGCGGCGCTGCCACTGCCGCCACGGCGGTGATCGACCGGCGGGTCCTGTGGGGGCAGAACGAGTGGGAGGTGCTCGATGGCGCCACGCTGACGGCCGGGCTTCGCGCCGAAAGCATCCAGACGGGCACGACCATCAACGGCGCCGCGGGCGAGTGGCAGAACAGCTTCCTGCAGCCGTCGGTCCACCTTCGCAAGCCGGTCGGCGACGCCCTGCAGTGGCGTGCCAACCTCGCGCGCACCACCCGCAATCCGCGCGTCTGGGACCTGGTGGACCGCAACGTGCCCAGCCAGGGCGCCAACAGCATCAGCAATCCCGACAGCGCCGGCAACCCGCAGTTGCGCCCGGAGCGGTCGCTCGCACTGGACACCGGCTTCGAACGTCGCATCGAAGGCGGGGGCGTGATGGGGGTCAACCTGTTCGTGCGTGAGGTGGATGACGCCTTCGCCACGCGCATCGACGAGGTGGCCGGGCGCTGGGTGGAGCAGCGGGTGAACATCGGCTCGGCCCGTGTCTGGGGGATCGAGGCGGACCATAAGGGCAACCTGCGCTGGCTCGGCCTCGGACGCGAATGGAACCTGTCGGCCAACGCGTCGCTGCTCCAGTCACGCATGACCAGCGGCCCCACCCGCGGCGAGCGCATTCCAGGGCAGCCGCGCTACACCGCCAGTGTCACCGTGACACGTCCGATGCGGCCGGGCTTCTTCGGCGGCGGAACGCTGACGCTGACCGGGGCTTCGGACCTGAACACATCGCCGGGGCTGACGGGCCGGGAAGATGCACGCGCAGCGCTCGACCTGCATGTGGGCCAGGTCCTGCCCGGCCTGGGCTACTGGCGCGCAGGCGTGCAGAACGTCGCCGACACGGCAACACGGCGCGAGCGCCGCTCGGTCGATCCTTCGACGGGCGCCGTGACCGCCAGCACCAGTGAACTGCGCCCCGGTCCGCGGGTGTTCCTGACCGCCGGCACACGCTTCTGACGTCCCGCTTTGGCGCGGTGCAGCAGGTGTGCTACATTGCCGACATGCGTCAGCGCAGCGTTTTCTTCTTTGGCTATTTCTGGTTTTTCTCCAGCCCCCGGCGGCCGAGAGACCTGAGCGTGGCCTGACAGACAGCGCAAGGAATCCCGAAAAAACCGCCGGTTCACCACCGGCGGTTTTTTTTCGTCCCCACTCACCACCCAGGAGCCCCAATGTCCGCGAAGCAAGCCCCCGCCAGTGACCGCTGGCACGCCCATCCGATCGACAAGACCAGTCAGACCGACGATGAGCGCATCAAGGACATCACCGTGCTTCCTCCGCCCGAACACCTGATCCGGTTCTTTCCGATCCGCGGCACGCCCCTGGAGCAGCTGATCTCCGACACCCGCCGGCGCATCCATCGCATCATGGCCGGCGAGGACGACCGGCTGCTGGTGGTGATCGGCCCCTGCTCGATCCACGATCCGCAGGCCGCGCTCGACTACGCCCGGCGGCTCAGGGACATTCGCGAAAAGCACGCCGACACGCTCGAGATCGTCATGCGCGTGTATTTCGAGAAGCCCCGCACCACCGTGGGCTGGAAGGGCCTGATCAACGACCCCTACCTCGACGAAAGCTACCGGATCGACGAGGGCCTGCGCATCGCCCGGCAACTGCTCATCGAGATCAGCCGCCTGGGGCTGCCCGCCGGCAGCGAGTTCCTCGACGTGATCTCGCCGCAGTACATCGGCGATCTGATCGCCTGGGGCGCGATCGGCGCGCGCACCACCGAGAGCCAGGTGCACCGCGAACTTGCCTCCGGCCTGTCGGCGCCGATCGGCTTCAAGAACGGCACCGACGGCAACATCCGCATC